>JBEKGV010000162.1:0-7644 GCA_050012615.1 Acetobacteraceae bacterium
GATTTTCTCCGTGCCGCGGCCGCGAAATACGGCTGCGGTTTCTGGGAGCCTGGCTCAGGTATCGTCCACCAGGTCGTCCTGGAGAATTACGCGTTTCCCGGCGTGATGATCATTGGCACCGACTCTCACACACCAAATGCCGGCGGACTGGGGGCCTGTTCGGTCGGCGTTGGAGGGGCGGATGCCGTCGAAGTCATTTCGGGGCTGCCCTGGGAACTCCTGTATCCGAGACATATAGCCGTCCACCTTACCGGCTCCATGAGCGGTTGGACCGCGCCGAAGGATGTCATTCTCTACGTGGCCGGCCAGCTCGGCGTCGCCGGAGGCACCAACGCGATCATCGAATATATCGGCCCGGGCGCACGAACGATCAGTGCGACCGGGAAGGCCACCATCACCAACATGGGCGCCGAAGTTGGTGCGACAACTTCCATGTTTCCCGCCGACGAGCAAATGTGGCGTTATCTGCGCGCGACCGGCCGGAGCGATCTCGTGCCGCTGATCGAGCGGCATCACGATCTTCTGGTGCCCGACGCGGAGGTCGAGGCGCACCCGGAGGATTATTACGACCGGGTGATAGAACTCAATTTGTCATGTTTGGAGCCGCATGTCGTCGGCCCACATACACCGGATCGCGCACGGCCGATTTCGGTGTTCGCCGCTGAGGTCGCCAATCCCGAAAACGGGTTTGTCGACGCGATCTCGACCGCATTGATCGGGAGCTGCACCAATTCCTCATACGAGGACATGAGCCGCGTCGCCGATATCGCCAATCAGATTCACGCGAAGGGGCTTGTGACCGCGGTTCCGTTGCTTGTCACGCCCGGTTCGGCGCGGGTGCATGCCACGATCGAGCGTGATGGCCAGATGCATTCTCTCAACAAGATCGGCGCGACCGTGTTGGCCAACGCATGCGGGCCATGCATTGGACAATGGCGGCGACCGGACCCGGCCAAGGATGAACCGAACACGATCGTGACCTCATTCAACCGGAACTTTCCGAGGCGAAATGACGGTCAGGCCACGACGATGAATTTCATCGCGAGTCCCGAACTCGTCACCGCTTTCGCGGCGGCGGGCAGACTTTCGTTCAATTCGCTGACGGACACGATCACCGGCGCCGATGGCGTGGCGTTCAAACTCGAGGCGCCGCGGCCGGCTCCCGACGTCCCCGCCGAAACCTTCGAGCGCGGTGACGTTGGCTGCGTCCTGCCGCCGCCGGATGGGACGGACATCGCCCTGAATATCGCCCCTCACAGTGAGCGCCTGCAGGCCTTGGAGCCGTGGCCCTCGTGGGACGGAAAGGACTTCGAGAACCTGCCGGTCTTGCTCAAGGCGACAGGCAAGACGACGACGGATCACATCTCGCCGGCCGGACCATGGTTGCGCTTTCGCGGGCACCTGGACCGGTTCAGCGACAACATGTTCATGGGAGCGATCAATGCCTTTACAAGTGAAACCGGCAAGGGACGGAACGTTGTGTCCGGTGAGCCGGGACAGGCCTTTTCTTCCATCGCCCGAGATTACCGGTCGCGCGGACTGAAATGGGTGGTTATCGGCGATCGCAACTATGGCGAGGGCAGCAGCCGAGAACACGCCGCGTTGTCGCCGCGTCTACTTGGTGGTGCCGCTGTAATCGCCCGAAGCTTCGCGCGGATTCATGAGACGAACCTCAAGAAGCAAGGACTGCTGGCACTGACCTTTCAGAACGACACTGACTATGACCGTATACGAGAGGATGATCGGATTAGTCTGATCGGGCTCTCTGCTTTGGCGGCAGGCAAGCCGATCGCGTGCGGGATCGTGCATGCGGATGGCACGACGGAATCTCTCTCATTGAGTCATAGCTATAGCGAGCCGCAATTGGCCTGGTTCAGAGCCGGGGCCGCATTGAATCTAGTGCCGCGCGCCTAGGCTTGCCTGTCCGGTGAACCGGTGACGGACAGCAGCGCGGCTGGCGCTATGACAGGTCCGCCGCTTTGGCGGGTCAGGCCACCGGCTCGGTCAACGCCTCTCCGACCATATCCGGCGCGCGATCGAAGATGCGCATCAGGCTAATCGCGGCCGGGTCGGGACGATTTCGCCCCTGCTCCCAGTTCTGCAGGGTACGGACGTCGAGGCCGAGGAGATCCGCGTATTCGCGCTGCGACAGTCCGCGGCGAGCACGCATTTCGGCGATGTCCGCGACCTTCCCGAACACGGGCAGCTTCCGGCGCACTTCCACGTTTAGGATGGCAAGATCGCTGGCAAGCAAAGGGAGGTTTTCGGTCTTCGCGACCGCGCAGACAGACCAGCCGAGCGCTGCCAACCGATTTATGGCATCGTGCGCCTGCTTTAGCGTCAACCCGGAGGCGAGAAGCCGGCGAGCAACGGAAATACCCTTATCAAGTGCGCCGACCCGGTGCAGCACGACTACGATCGATGCGTCAGAAGACAAGGGGGGGCGGGATACGTCCCGGACCTGCCCCAGACGTGCGAGTCGCGCCTTCAATTCGGAACTCGTCGACATCGAGGTGAGCCTTTGTCTAGTTGATTAATTTTCGCAGAGCCCGCTGTCCGAGCGTGTTGCGACTGCCACCCTGAATATGAAGACCACGCAGCACCGCACTCCGGCCAGCGAGTTCCACGTCAGCCAACACCTCGATAACCTGCACCCCGTCGGTGAGCGGCACCCAAACTGTGTCGCCTTCGACTTCCAAATCAAGTGTACGCCACACGGCAGCTGTCCTTTCTGACGGCGAGAGGAAGCAACCGACGGCGTGCCAGTCCTTCTGATCGCGAGAGGAATCAGCCGACGGCGCGCCAGCACCCATGTTTATACGCGATTCGAGTACAGCCGTCAATCCGTTTGTCGGCGCCAGTCTCCGCTTCTGCCGCCTCAGGCAGGGGTCACCTGGCGCCAGGCGACCCTGATGCCGCCACCACACGCCGAGGCGCCACCGGTGCCGCCGGAATGGCACTCAAATCCACCGCGGGCATCGCGGTCTTGATCTCCTTCAGCACCGCGTTAGCGAGTTCGTTGTACCGCGTGAAACTCCGCCGCAATCGCGCGCGCCACACCGGGATGCCGCCATTGGAGTGGAGTTCATACACCGACTCCCGTCCATCCAGCGACGAACCCACATGATCCCACGCCATTTGCAACAAAGCCGCGCGTTGCAACGCCGAATACCCACCGCCGCTGAACGACTCTTCCAATCCCGGCCCGACTTCCGCCGAGGCGAGATCGGTGTCGGAAGGCGCCACGACCAGCGACGAACCAGGTAAAATTCGAAGTGTTTCCGTGAGCCGCTGACGGGCATTCAGCATCGCGATGCTGCCCACCGAGATGTGGACGTGATTGGGATAACAGTAACCTTCCGCCGTGAAGCTCGGGTCGAGTTCGGCGGCGGTGATGCAGGTGCGCACCGTTTGCACGTCGGTGATCATGTCGAGCAGCATCTCGACCGTCGGCGCCGCCTGCACCAGCCCCATCGCGTCGGCCAGCGCGAGGCCCAGTCCGAGAGCGAAATCGCCTTTCGAAAGCCAGCAGTAGAGTTGGTGCCAGAACAGCCATCGCGCGATCGGATCGACATTGGCATCGAGAAAGAACAGCCGGTCATTCGGGACAAACACGTTGTCGAGCCACATCTGCCCGTCCAGTTCATCGTTGCGCGCCGATAACGCCGAGACGAACGGATTGGCGTCGCGCACGGAAATCTTCCGGCACAGTACCGTTACCCCGGGCGCATTGACCGGCACAACGCAGGTGACACGGTGGCCGTTGAACTCGCACGTCGAGTTGGCTCCGATGTACACATCTTCGGCATACGCCGGGCTCGTGAACATGCCGACCTTGCCCGTGATGTACAGGCCCTCGGGTGTTTCCTTCACGACGCGCAGTGCGTTGCGCTCGGCGGGATCGGCACGCATGCGATAGCCGATGGTCGCCTGACCGGAGGAAAATGTCAGGAACCGGCCGGTCTCGGCGATCGATTCCCGGTACGCGGTGGCGTTCTCGATCTGCGCGGGGAATTTTCCAAATGCGCGCACCGCCGTTTCAACGCCGAGGGCGATCAAATGACCGTAGGCGGGCGTATGAGTTATGTTGCCCGCGTTGACGAACGTGGTCGCGGAGTAGCTGCGTCCCAATTGGCGCAGGTCGGCGGCCGAGCGCGGCAAAATGGCCCAAACCGGCGTTCCGGCATCGGTCAGCAGCGTCTCGCGCCACGCCGGATCGAGGTGGCGATCGTACCACGTGACATATTCCTCAACCATCGCACTGGTCGAGGGATGGGTGACCACGTCCGCCACCAGACCGTCGTTCATGACCCACACCTTGCGGCCGTCGCGCAGGGATGTCCGATAGTCAGTGCCAGTCCGCATTTTTTCCCCCAAACGTCGCCGATCAGCCTCAATGTGTTTAGACCCGCTATGTCTAGACCGGCCTGGGCCGGGACGGAAATCAATGAGCGCGCCGCGGCGCGAGGCGGACATGGCCATGGTTCGCAGCGCCTCGCGATAGGGAGACAGTGCGATGGAGGACGATTCGCTCGCATTCATGCCGGCCACCGAATTGGCGGCCGCGATCCGTGCGCGCCGCCTTTCGCCCGTGGAGGTAACCCGCGCCGCGCTGGACAGGATCGCTCGAGCGCAGCCGGTGTTGAACGCGTTCATCACCATCGCCGCTGACTCCGCGATGGCGCGGGCGCACGAGGCCGAGGCGGCAGTGCTCCGCGGCGACAAGCTGGGTCCACTGCATGGGGTCCCGATCGCCGTGAAGGATCTGGTGCCGACCGAGGGGATTCGCACGACCTGGGGCTCACTGATTTTCAAGGATCACGTCCCCGACACCGACGCCGTCGTCGTGGCACGGTTGAAGCAGGCCGGGGCGATCATCGTCGGCAAAACCACGACGCCGGAGTTCGGCCAGCAATGCCTGACCGAGGCGCCGCTGTTCGGCCGGACGCGCAACGCATGGCGAGGCGACCGGACCTCGGGAGGGAGTTCGGGCGGCTCGGCGGTCGCGGTGGCGGCTGGACTGGTGCCATTGGCGGTCGCCACGGACGGTGGCGGATCGACCCGAATTCCAGCGGCATGCAATGGCGTCGTCGGGTTCAAGCAGGGGCTCGGCGTGGTGCCGCAAGAATACGCCCAGGATGGTTTCGGTAATATATCTTACGTTACGCCGATGACGCGGACGGTGGCGGACACGGCGTTGATGCTGAGCGTCATGTCCGGGCCGGACGCTCGGGATCCATTGTCTACCGGGCGGGCTGGTTGCGACTTTGTCGGCGCCGCTTTGCCTGATGGGGATCTGACCGGAGTGCGTGTTGCCTGGCGGCCTCGTCTCGGCAACACGGCCGTCGCCACGTCGGTGCTCGCGGCCTGTGAAGCCGCTCTGGCCGTTTTGGCCGAACTTGGAGCGACGGTGTCGGAATTGACGACTCCGTTCGAAAATCCGGAATCGGTGTGGTTCGTGAACAATGGTTCGTATCGCCGGGCGCAGTTCGGGCACCATTTGGAACAGCACCGGGCCATCATGTGTCCAACCTTCGTCCGCCAGATGGACCGGGTCGCGTCGTACAGCGCCGCCGAATTGTACCAGGCGATTTTCGCCCGGACCCGATTGTACCGCCAGGTGCAGACCTGGTTCGAGACTGCCGACATCGTCGCGATGCCGACTTTGTCGCGGCCGGCTTTGCCGATCGATCAGGACTTTTTCGGCCCGATCGAGATCGACAACCAGAGCGTCGAGAATATCCGCGCCGCCTGGTACCCCTACACGATGCCATTCAATCTGACCGGCAACCCGGCCGTTAGCCTGCCGTGCGGCTTCGATCCGGCCGGCCTGCCTCTGGCGATCCAATTGGTCGCCAGACCGGGCGAGGACGAGAGGCTACTTAGGGTGGCGGCGCTGTTCGAGCAGGCAAGGCCATGGGCGGCCCGGGTTCCGGCGGGATGAACCGTGGCGGTTCGGTCGATCGAGAATTTTTTAACCACGAAGGCGCGAAGCACACGAAGAAGGACTCATCAACGCTTCGTGGGCTTCGCGCCTTCGTGGTTAAAATTGCTTTGGCCGGTTCGACGCAAAGTCCCTTACGATCAGGCATCGCCGTGATTGCAACTGGCGCGCGCGTCCCCCTCTTGTTTGCCTGGACCTTCGGGCCGCGCTAACGGTGTCCCCATCATGACCAACACCCCACCCAAACGCGGCCTCGCCCGCAACACGGCCAATTACGGCGACCGCGACTTCGCGCTCTACCTGCGCCGGTCCTTCGCCAAATCCATGGGTTATTCCCAGGCGATGCTCGACAAACCCGTGGTCGGGATTGTCGACACCGGCTCGGACTACAACAACTGCCATCGCACCGTCCCCGAACTGATCGAGGCGGTGAAACGAGGCGTCCTCGCCGCCGGCGGTCTGCCCCTCGCGTTCCCGACTGTATCGCTCTGCGAGCCGTCGCTGTTTCCGACTTCGATGCACTATCGCAACCTCGCCGCGATCGACACCGAGGCGATGCTGACCGCGCAACCAATGGATGCGGCCGTGCTGGTGGGCGGCTGCGACAAGACGGTGCCGGCGCAACTGATGGCGGCGGCTTCGGCGGACATTCCGGCGGTGCAACTGGTCACCGGTCCGATGCTCGCCACACCGTTCCAGGGCGAGCGCCTCGCCGCCTGCACCGATTGCCGCCGGTACTGGGCTGCCTACCGCGCCGGCACCGTCACGCAGGAAAGAATTGGCCAGATCGAGGGCCGCCTCGCCACCACCGCTGGCACGTGCGGCGTCATGGGCACGGCGTCAACCATGGCCTGCATCGCCGAGGCATTGGGCATGGTTCCATTGGGCCATGGCTCCATTCCCGCCGTTCACGCCGATCGCTTGCGCGCGGCCGAGGAGGCCGGTGCCCTCGCCGTGCGCCTGATCGAGCATCCCATCCACCCGTCGGAAATCATGACCGCGGAGTCGGTGGAAAATGCCTTGCGGGTGCTGTTGGCTCTCGGCGGGTCCACCAACGCGCTGATCCATTTGACGGCTGTCGCCGGACGACTTGGCATCAAGATCGATCTGCATCGATTGAACGAGTTGTCGGATACCACTCCGGTGCTCGTCGACCTGAAACCAACCGGCGACGGCTATATGGAGGACTTTCACTCGGCGGGCGGCATGCACGCGCTGTTGTGGGAATTGCGTGACTTGTTGCACCTCGATTGCCTCGACGTCACGGGTGCCAGGCTGGAAGATCGATTGGCTGAGCCGGAATTTGTCGACCGCCGCTATATCCGCGCGTTTAACGAGCCTGTCTCGCCCGTCGGCGGCATTGTTTCGCTGTTCGGTTCGCTCGCGCCCCGCGGCGCGATCCTGAAGCGCAGTGCCGCGACGCCGTCGCTGTTCGAGACCGAAGCGCGAGCCGTCGTCTTCGACGGATTGGAGGATCTCGCGAATCGTATCGACGATCCGGATCTGGACGTGTCCGACAAAGACATCCTGGTACTGAAGAACGCCGGTTCCTTGACGCCAGCTGGCATGCCGGAGGCGGGGTATTTGCCGATCCCGTCCAGGCTCGCCCGCGCCGGCGTCAAGGACATGGTGCGCATGAGCGATTGCCGCATGTCCGGCACCGCGTTCGGCACCATCGTTTTGCATATCACACCGGAAGC
>JBEKGV010000163.1:0-7624 GCA_050012615.1 Acetobacteraceae bacterium
CGGCGGTAGTTGGTCGGAGGCGATGCGTCAGTTGGGCAATGCCGTGCCGGTGATCCTGGCGTGGGCTGTCGGTGTTGCCGTGGCCGAGACCTTGATCGCGCACGATACCGTCAGGACAGCGGAACTGGTTTGACACGTTGGGTTGGCGAGGCTCAATTCTGAGGCGACGTATTGCGCCATTGGCCGCGGTGGGATCGCCTGGTTGTGCGGCGCGATTCTACGTTATTTGGGACCGCCAGTGTCCTGATCACGCACTGTAAGGATTCAATCCAGAGGACCAGAGGACCAGAGAAGCAGCTCACGGTGTTCGTGGTGGGATGAAGCGCCGTGCTACCATTCATGCAAGTCGGCAACCGGTCGGAGAAAATCTCAGGCCCTCTGGTCCTCTGGTCCTCTAAAATGAATCCTTCCTTTACACTCCCGCAGACCGCGGATCATGACCCGAATGCCGTAATCGCAATCGCGGCGGATCGATCGGAAGCGCTCCGATAGTGATGGGCAAGTCGCCCACCACGACCTATCGTGAAGCTCCCTGGTGCCAGGCGGCACGAGGTCAGAACAGGAACCCAGCCCCAATGCGACGACGCACATTACTCGCCGCGACATCCGCTGCCCTGGCCACCCCCCGCATTGCGAGGTCGCAGAACAGCCGGCTGCTGAAATTCATCCCGCAAGGCGACGTGGCGATCCTGGACCCGATCTGGACCACTGCCTACGTCACCCGCAATCACGGCTATATGATCTTCGACACGCTGTTCGGCACCGACGGCGCGTTCAAGGCCAGTCCGCAGATGGCGGCCGGCCTGACCTCGGACAACGACGGCAAGCTGGTCCGCGTCACTCTGCGCGACGGTCTGAAGTTCCACGACGGCACGCCCGTCCTCGCCCGCGACTGCGTCGCCAGCATCGAACGCTGGTCGAAACGAGACACTTATGGTCAGACCCTGATGGCGGCCACCGACGAGCTGACCGCCGCAGACGACAAGACCATCCAGTTCCGCCTGAAGCGCCCCTTTCCCCTGCTGCCCGACGCGCTCGGCAAGTCCCCCACCAATTTCCCCGCCATGATGCCGGAGCGGCTGGCGAAAACTGACGCGTTCACTCAGGTCACCGAAATGGTCGGCAGTGGACCGTACCGCTTCAACGCGAAGGAACGCGTGCCCGGATCTCTGGTGGTGTACGAGCGTTTCGCCGATTACGTGCCTCGCGCCGAAGGCACTCCCGACTGGACCGCCGGTCCAAAAATCGTGCATTTCGACCGGGTCGAGTGGCACGTCATTCCCGATGCGAGCACCGCTCTGGCCGCGCTGCAGACGGGTGAAGTCGACTGGTGGGAAAACCCGACCAACGACATGCTGCCGATCCTGCGCAAAACGGCCGGCGTGAAGGCCGTCATCCAGGATCCGACCGGGTTGATGGGGTGCATGCGGCTCAATCACCTGACGGCGCCGTTCAACAATCCGGGCGTCCGGCGCGCTTTGCTGAAAGCGATCGATCAAAAAGACTTTTGCCTCGCCAGCAGCGGCGACGACCCGGCGATGTGGCATGTTCCGACTGGATTGTTCTGCCCCGCCAGCCCGTTCGCGACCGACGCCGGGCTGGAGGTGTTCGCCGGCAAACGAGATTACGACGCGGTCCGCAAGGAAATGATCGCCGCCGGCTACAAAGGCGAAAAGACCGTCGTCCTCGCTCCCACCGACTTTCCGTTGCTGAAAGCGATGGCGGATGTCTGCGCCGATGTATTCCAGAAGGTCGGATTGAACGTCGACTACCAGGCGATGGACTGGGGCAGCGTGGTGCAGCGGCGCACCAAAAAGGACCCGATCGACCAGGGCGGATGGAGCGTGTTCAACACCTTTTGGAGCGGGCTCGATCAGTTCAATCCGGTCGGCCACGTTTTTATGCGCGGCATGGGCGAGGGGGCCGGCGCGGCGCCCGGTTGGCCATCAAGTCCTCGGATCGAGGAACTTCGCCAACAATGGCTGGAGGCGACCGACATGGCTTCACAACGCTCGCTGGCCGGTGACATGCAGCGACAGGCGCTGATCGACGTGCCCTACGTGCCGCTTGGTCAGGAACTGCAGGCGACGGCCTATCGCGACAATCTCACGGGCGTATTGAACGGGTTCGCGCTGTTCTGGAATGTGAGGAAGACCTAGAGCGTGATCGCTGGGGGTTGAACAGTCGGAAAGAGTGAACCACGCTCTCAAACGTAGGGGCCGCACCTCACGGTTGATTGGCCGAAACAGTCAGTCCGACCAAGGCCGCGAACCCGCCGGGATCCGCCGCCGCGCTCTGGATCGCCAGGAACGGAACAGGCGCCGGCGGGGAAAGCTCGATCGTCAGCGAATGCGGTGAGTTGACGAAATCGGCGGCCGATTGCCCAGCGGCCAGGATCACCGGACTGCCGCCGCCGATCGCGATGCTCTGTTGCCGAGCCATCTCCGCGATCTGCGCCCGATAGACGGCGGGATCGGCGCCCGTTCGCGCCGCGCCTATGCGCAGCAGCCGTTCCACGAGAGAGGCATCGTCGAACCGCAGCCTCGCATGGGCCAGCCGCGCCTGAGCAAATGCGCCGACGTTCGGCATGACGTTCGTCACGTCGGCGGCCAAAGTGACCGTGCCGAGCTCGTTGACCTTGAGCATCGTATCGTGAAGCGTCGCACGCTGCTGCGCGACGTCCCAGTTGTAGGCCAGCGCGAAACTCACCGTCATCGTGTCGAGGCCAAGCCTGTCGAAAGCATCTCGCGTCTGGGCGTCCGGCATTTGCGCCTTGGTGACACTGACATCCGTCCAGGCGAGTTCGCCCGAAACCGGCATGCCCTGGGCAAAGACCGCGGGCCCGAACGAGAAGCCGCCTATGTGGGTCGCGGCCATCCCGGGCGGCTGGACCGTGATCCCGGTATATTCGAACCGGCCAAACCTCATTCCATTCAGCATCGCGGGAGAAACCGGCTCACCGTTGATGAGGCGGGTCATCGGTTCGCGTAAATCGCTTGCTCCCATCGCGACACGGTCGACCGAAACCGCTCCGAACCTGGCGCCCTTGACGGTGACCCCTTCGGCGGCGCCGCCCCGCATCACCCCGCGGTCGAAACCGCTACCGGCCATTTTATTGACGTCAAACGCGATATCGATCCCCGGGAGGGTTTCCGTGCCCTTCGCCGGGCCGGCCTCATAGGTGTCGTAGGCGACACCCATCATGACCGCCGCTTCCACACGCAGAATCGGCTGCAGGTCGGCCATCGCCGGTGGTTGCGATCTGGCCTCGAGCGTTGCGCGAATGTCTTTCCAGGCCGGCATGCCGTCATGCAGGAGCGCCCATGGGTACAGGGACGCCTTGGTGACGCGCACGGTGTCCTCGGTGACGTTGATCGCGGCGGAATGGATCGTCACGCCCTTAAGAACGATTGAGTCGGCCACGGCAAGCGCCGTATCCGGCGAAATCGCCGCCGGGTTCGCCGCGGCTTTGGCCCAGGAATTGGTGAGGTCCAAATTGGCGTTGGTCGTCTCGACAGAGTCGATCGTAATGTCGAAGGGCTGAGGCGGATCGCCGGAAATCTCGCCGTGGAGCGTCAGTCCGGTCACCACGGCCTGGTGCGACACGGGCGAGTAATTCGCGTCCTTGTAGCTCGCGGTCGTGCCGGGCGGCAATGTCGCGAGGGCCTGATCCAACCCGGCGCGAAGCTGTTGCTTCGGCAATACTTCAAGCACGTAGTAGCCGCCTCCCGCGGCGGCAACCAGGACAGCCGCCACCGCGACCACGATCGGTGTGCGCATCGAAACATTCCTTATGCAGTTGCGGTCGTCCTCTGGCGCTGGGTCGCTTCCCGCGCGCCGGAGCCGATTCGGCAGACGCGGTTCCGACTTTACGGCTTTGACGCAACCACCGGCCAGACCGCTCAACCAGATCGGTTGCCGCGGTTACAGGTACCGCCCGCGTTCCATGATTTCCAACGCGTACTCCCGATACGTCATGCCCAATTCTTCCGCGCGGGCCAGCCGCCGGAGCGCGATTTCTCGCTTGGGTGTCTTCCACGCCGCCCTGTGTGCCCGCCGCCAGCAATACAGGCGCCAGGACTCGTTTTGATCATCGGGCTCGAGCGGCGGCCCGCCGTTGTGACCTGGTCCCGGTGTCATGGTGGGCTGGCCTCATCGCTTGCGTGAGCCGATGATTCCACTATAGTGTCATCATGTCCACTGTGTTATCGCCAGCCGCCATTGACGAAATGCTGGCAACGAGACTCCGCCGGGAACGGGAAGCGCGCTCCTGGACGCTTGTCGACCTCGCGGCGCGCTCGGGCGTAAGCCGGGCGATGATCAGCAAGATCGAGCGCGGGGAAGCCAGCCCGACCGCCGCTCTGCTTGGCCGTTTGTCGGCCGCGTTCGAACTGACCTTGTCGCAGTTGTTCGCGCCGCCCGAGGCCCGGCCGGAAAGCCGGATCGCACGGGCCCATGAGCAGACGCTTTGGCAGGACCCGGAAACCGGCTTCCTACGCCGCTCAATCAGTCCGCCAGGCGCGGGATCGCTGGAACTGGTGTGGGGCGAACTGCCGCCCAACGCGGAGATCGCCTATCCCGCCGCATCCCTGGCGTTCATCGCCGACCAGCAGGTCGTCGTTATCGCCGGCGACCTGTCGATCGTCCTGGGGCATGAAGTCCACGCGCTGAGCTCGGGCGATTGTCTGCGGTTCGGCTCGCCCGAGGACGTTATATTCCGCAATCCGGGCGCCGCGCGGTGCCGATATCTGGTCGCGGTGGTGCGTAAATCGGCGGGCGTTGACTCGGGCTCGAAGAATTCAGCATGGTCCACCCAAAATCAATCGCTTGAGTGACGTTCGGGCCCTCGTCAACATTGCCGATCCCGGCCGGCCAGTCCGGCCCATCCTTGCCTGATCCGCTTGGCCGGGCCGACTTTTTGGCCTTGCCATAACGGAAAGTGTGGTCAGACGTCTCTCCGGCTGAGATAATTCGGCGGCCCGCTCATTTTCGAGCCGGATCAATGGGGGCCACAGAGGGGGCCACATGTCGTTTGTCGCGGAGGCAGTGGGTCGAACCGAACGGGCCGCTCGCCGGACATTGGAGCGCCGCAATCACCCCATCGCCGTTCATCTGGCGCTATTCGCGATCGGCACCCTTTTGCCGATCGTGGCCATCGTCACCTTGATATTGTTCGACGCCGCGCGCATTCGCCAGGACAGCGCGCTGTTCGATGCGACCACCGTCGTTCATCACCTGAACGCCACGATCGATGTCGAGGCGGAAAAGGCCATCGCGGTAGCCGAGACGCTGGCAGCTTCTCTGGCGCTTCCGGATGGCGATTACAAGGCGTTCGACAATCAGGCCCGCGATGTCGCCGGCAGGCTTGGCCTGGTCATCGTGGCGCGCGACCTGTCCGGCCGGCAAATCACCAGCACCGCGGTTCTCCCCGGCGCGCCGCTGCCGGTCAGTAACGAAAGCATTCTGGCTGTCGATCGTCTGGCGGCGGAGCGCAGGGCGCCGGTCGTCTCCGATCTCGTGACCGGCACAATTCTGAAGACGTCGTTCGTGATCGCGGACATACCGGTCTTCAAGGGCCCGGACATTGCTTACTTCATCGATGTCGTGCTGCAGCCCCAACGAATTATCAGTATTCTGGGGCAAGGACTACCGAGCGGCTGGATCGCGGGAGTGGTCGGCCGTGACGGACGCCTTATCGCCCGCAGCGTCGATCAGGACCGTTACATCGGAACGGTCAATCAGCCGTTTCTCGATGTCGCGACCCAGGCAGAAGGGACCTGGAATGGCAAAACCCGCGACGGCATCAGGGTCGCCGGCGCCTATATTCGTTCGCCGCTGTCGGGATGGCTGGTTTCCGTCGCCGTGCCGGAATCAGTTCTTCATGCGCCGGTGCGATGGGCGATGGGTTGGCTTGGCGGCCTCGTCGCCGCGGCACTGGCCGTTTCCAGTTTTCTCGCATGGCGGTTGTCAGGCCGGATTTCGTCGCCGATCCGCGATCTCGTCATCCGGGCGCGAGAACTCGGTGAGGGCCAACGGCCTGCCTTCTCGCATTCCAGCGTCGACGAAATCAATGAGGTGACCGAAGCGCTGCGGACCGCTTCGGTCGAGCTCGATCGGCGGGCGGCGGAGGCGAAGCACGCGTCGGAAGCCGTGCTGGCGAGCGAGATCCGCTTCCGCGGAATGTTCGAAAACGCCGCTGTCGGCGTGGCGGTCATCGACCTGGATGGATCCTACCTCCTGGTCAATCAGCGCATGTGCGACATCGTCGGATACAGCCGCGATGAGATGCTGACCAGGACGATCAAAGACGTCACCTTCCCCGCCGACCTCGATGACAATCTCTCGCGGGGACACAGTATTCTCGCAGGCGAAATCGCCACCTTCACGACCGACAAGCGCTATGTCCGCAAGAATGGCGGCATCATATGGTGCGGGTTGACGGTCTCGTTGCAATACGACGCGTCCGGCACGCCGGAATATTTCATCGCGATCGTGCGCGACATCACGGCCCGGAGGCGTGCGCAGGAGGAGCTTCAGGAACGTTTGCGGGAAATCGAGGCGCTTTACGACAATGCCCCGGTCGGTTTGACCGTGCTTGACCGCGACAGACGAATTCTCCGCATGAACCGGGCGCTCGCCGAAATGACCGGACAGTCTTCGGATGGCAATACCGGGCGCTTCGCGTGGGACGTCGTTCCGGCGCTGAAGGAGGCTCTCGATCCAACCATCGCCGAGGTTCTGGCCACCGGCCGGACGGTCGAAGTGGAATTGTCCGGCGATACTCCGCCCGTGCCCGGCGTCACCCGTTTCTGGCACGACAAGGTCTACCCGATCAGGCGGCCCGACGGGGAGGTCACCGCGGTCGGTATCGTGGTGGAGGAAATCACCGCGAGAAAGCGAGCGGAAGAGCATCTCCGGTTCCTGATGCGTGAATTATCGCATCGCTCGAAAAACCTGTTGGCGGTCATTCAGGCGATGGCGGGCCAAACCGCGAAGTCGGCGGAGAACGTCGGCGACTTCAGACGGCGCTTCGGCGAGCGGCTCATGGGCCTGGCCGCCTCGCACGACCTGCTGGTCAACCGGAACTGGCTTGGTGCCTCGGTCGAGCAGTTGGTGCGCGGCCAGTTGGAACCGTTCGTCGATGAGCGGGACCCCCGGCTGCATATCCACGGACCCGATGTCGATCTGAGAGCCGAGGCGGCCGAAGCCCTGGGTCTGGCCGTGCACGAACTGGCGACCAACTCTTTGAAGTATGGGGCCCTGAGCGACCAGGCGGGCAAGGTCGAGATCGTCTGGGAGGTGTACGGTCCGGAAGGCCGCCCGGGGGGGAGTGGGGCGGGCAGTGGGGTCGGCGGTGGGGTCGGCGGTGGGGTCGGCGGTGGGGCGGCCGGGGCCGGCCCGACAGTCGATAACGGCACCGAACCGGACGGAAGACGGTTCCGGATGGATTGGATCGAGCAGACCGCCGTTCCGGTGTTGCCGCCCAACCACAAGGGTTTCGGAAGAACCGTGATCGAACATACCGTTCAGGCCACCCTCCGCGGGACGGTCACGCTCAATTTTCCGCCCGGAGGTCTGCGCTGGCGGATCGATGCGCCGGGCTGGTGTCTGGCGCCGCCGGGGC
>JBEKGV010000164.1:0-7567 GCA_050012615.1 Acetobacteraceae bacterium
GTTCAATTTCATGACCGGGTATGCGAAGCCGGAGGCGATGGAAGCCGTCGCCTACAGTCCGATCCTGACCCGTGACGTGTTCCTCGAACTGATTTCTCGCGAGGTCGCGTTCGCACGATCCGGCAAGCCGGCGACCATTTGGCTGAAGATGAACAGCCTCGTTGACTCTCGGTTAATCGATGCGCTGTACGATGCCTCACGCGCCGGGGTAAAGATCATGGCGGTCGTGCGAGGCATTTGCTGTTTGCGGCCCGGCGTTCCTGGGCTTTCGGAGAGCATCCGCGTGAAATCCATTGTCGGCCGTTTTTTGGAGCACAGCCGGATTTATGCGTTCGGAAACGGCTACACGCTGCCGGGCCGGCACGCGCGGGTTTACATCAGTTCGGCGGATTGGATGGAGCGCAACATGGACTGGCGTGTCGAGACCGTGGTGCCAATCTTCAACCCAACGGTTCATGAGCAGGTGCTGGATCAGATCATGGCTGTGAACCTCCGCGACTCGTTGCAATCCTGGGAACTGCGCTCCGATGGGGTGTGGAAGCGCGTCCCGGCGGGTCGGCGGCCAATTTCGGCGCACGACTACTTCATGACCAATCCGTCTTTGTCAGGGCGAGGCTCGGCCTTGCATGGTCAGGTCGCCGCTCCACCGTTGTTGGCGCCGATAGGAATGCCCATGGGGGCGCCCATGGCGGCACACCGCCGCGCGGACCGCATGAGTCAGGACTAAACGATGCCCTTCAATCCAGGAGCCGGTTTGCCGCGCTGCGCCGTGGTCGATCTTGGGTCGAACTCTGTTCGCCTCGTGGTCTATGAGGGCCTCGGTCGCAATCCGATGTCCATCTTCAACGAAAAGGCCGTATTGCGATTGGGCCGGGGGCTGCAGGCGACCGGGCTGCTCGACGGCGACGGCATGGGGCAGGCGATGACGATCCTGCACCGTTATCGGGCCGTCGCACACGCGATGGGCGCTCGCCCGATCGAGGTCCTGGCAACCGCGGCGGTACGTGACGCGCGCAACGGATCCGATTTCGTGCGCCAGATCCAGGCGCGAATGCCTGACGTGCCGGTGCGCATCTTGTCGGGCGTCGAGGAAGCCGAATTTTCCTGCGAGGGCCTGTTGTGCGGCATTCCTGGAGCCGATGGGCTGTTGGCGGACATCGGCGGAGGGTCGCTCGAACTGGTTCGCGTGGATAACGGGACGCAGGGCACCGCGCTGACCTTGCCGTTGGGTGTGATACGGCTCGCGGAACAATCCGGCGGCGATCCATCCAATGCACGCCTTATCGTCGAGGGCGCGTTTCGCTCGATCGGCTGGCTCAACGAAATTTCTGGCCGCGATCTTTACCTGGTCGGTGGAGCGTGGCGGGCGCTGGCCCGGATCGACATGGCGCGCACCGATTACAGCCTGCGGATGGTGCATCATTACGCAATCGGACGGGATGAGGCACGCGATCTTTGCGCACGAATTCTCGGCGCATCGACCCGGGAGCTGGCTCAGATGGCGGGCGTCTCGCGCCGCAGAGTGGAAGATCTGCCCTTCGCCGCCGTCGTGTTACGGCGGCTGATACGCATGAGTGGGGCGCGCCGCGTCGTGTTCAGTGCCAGCGGCCTGCGCGAAGGATGGTTGATGCGCCTTGTGCCGCCAGACGTGCGCGGCCAGGACTCATTGCTCGCCGCCGGCCGCGACCTTGCCGCCCTGTATGGCCGCGATCCCGCGCTACCGCCGGCGCTGTTGGGCTGGACCGCCGCATTGTTTCCCTACGAAGCCGCCCAATCGGCGCGGCTGCGGGAGGCGGCCTGTTGGATGTCGGACGTCGGCAGCCACGACCACCCGGAATTTCGCCCGGAACAGGCCTTCCTGCGCGTTCTTCGACAGCCCGGAATCGGTCTCGACCACCCATCCAGGGCTTACCTGGCCTTGACGATCGCGTTGCGATACGAGGCGGACGCCGCGTCGCCATTTCTGGCGCCTGTGCGCCGCCTGCTGGACCCGGTGACGGCCAAACGGGCTGAAATTCTCGGGATGGCGCTCCGGCTGGCCTATACGTTGTCGGCCGGCACGCCGGATCTGTTGGCCGGCACGCGCTTGCGCATCGAGGGGAGGCGGCTGGTATTGAGTTTGGCCGAAGATACCGGCGTTTTCGCGGGCGAGGCAGTGGTGCGCCGGCTCACCCGTTTGGCGCAGGCGCTGGACCTGGAAGCAGGGACTGAAACGTGGTCGCGGCAGAAAATGGATGAGACCGAACGATCCGGGCGCAAGGCAGTCGCTTAGCGTTGAGTGGTGAGGGTGCATCAATGATTCGTGTCGCCAGTTTGGCGGACGCCGGATCGGTGAGTGAGATCGTCGATTCAGCGTATCGTTCCTACATCCCTCGTATGGGCAAACCACCGGGACCGATGCTTGACGATTATGCGAAACGAATCGCGGATGGTCAGGTCTGGGTCATGGACACCACTGATGGCATCGTCGGCATATTGGTGCTGGAGGAATCGCCGGACAGGTTTCTGCTGGATAATATCGCGGTGGCGCCGAACCGGCAGGGGAAAGGTCATGGGCGTGTCTTGCTGGATTTCGCCGAGGCGCGGGCGATGCAACGCGGGTGGCAGGAAATTCGGCTCTACACGAATGCGTCGATGACGGAAAATATCGCGCTTTATCGCAAGATTGGATACGTCGAGACAGCGCGCGTGAATGAAAAGGGTTTTGACCGCGTCTACATGACGAAGCGGCTCGCGGGGGCGTGATGCAATTTCGATTTTGGTTTGCAACTGGTACCGCGGGTGAACATAAAGCAAAATCAATAGCTTGTATATTGGGCGATGGACGCCGCGCTACAGCAGGCACCTGTGCTCTTCGGCACAAGTGTCAACCACGTCATGGCCGTGCCACCGGCCTTCCGTCAATCGCCGCACAGTGCCGCGACAGAGCACCGGGTCAAGCCCCATAGGCGCTAAATTAAGGCCGATGCACGCCGCTTTTCTCGTCATGGCCGGGCTTGACCCGGCCATCTGTCAAGGCACGTGCGGCGATTGATGGCCGGGTCAAGCCCGGCCATGACGCATAAGCTGTGGTGCGGGCCTTAACTTAGCGCCCATGGGGTCAAGCCCGGTGATGACATGTTGGGGAGTAGGGCGATAAGTCAACCCATTTGCCAGTTGGTACTGGCATAAAATACGCGGACAAGTTAGCCCCGCCTCACGACGATTTCTTGACGTTCTTCTCACGCTCGCGCAATTTGGCGACGCTGTCCTGCAGGAATACCGCGTAGTCGTACACCGTCTCATCTTCCTGGTTCCAGCAAACGTAGCCTCGGCAATCCGTCGGTCGAGCGTCATACACGCCGCAGAGCCGGTCCTCCGTCAAAAACTGGCAAGACTTGAAGCCCTCCTTGATCCGTTTCTCGCCCTTCTTCGTTACCTCAACGATATGGCGGCGTTCGAATTCCGCGGTCGTCACTCCCAGATGTTTCGCGAGCCGTCTGATATCGTCACGGCTGACGCGCACATAGCCAGCCATTCGGCAACACAGGCTTGGACACTTTAAACAGTCGAGTCTCGCATGAGTGGGCATCAGGGACGCCGGCGCACCAGGTTGATCGGCCGCATCGTCAGGACGACGTCGCCGTGCTGATTTAGCACCTCGGAGAACGGCCGAATTATGCCGCGGTCCGGCTTCGATCGTGACAACCGAGCTTCCTCGATCGTTACCCGCATGCTGAGAGTATCACCGGGCCGTACCGGCCTCAGCCAACGCACCTCGTCGACGCCCGGCGCGGGCAGCCCAGTCTCAGGCAAAAAATGATCGGCGTACATCCGCATCATCATGGCGATTGTGTGCCAACCGCTGGCGATCAGTCCGCCGGTTGGCCCCTTCGCCGCTGCTTCCGGGTCCGTATGCATCACCTGTGGATCGAACTGACGCGCGAAGGCGATCATCTCAGGTTCCGTGACGGTGACCGAACCAAATTCGAACACCGCGCCCGCCACGAAATCCTCGAAATATCGAGGCCTCGACGAAACCGCCTGGTCGCTCACGATGCACGCTCGTCCTTCAGGTTGACGCTTCGCCGTTTAACATGCGTCACAAGCTTCTCCAACGATACGGCGGCCACTGTCCTCGGATGAGCCCGAGAGCAATGACGGCGGTATCGGTCCGTTGAGATGAGCCTGTCAATCACTCGGCAAAACGATAGCCAGGAACAAGCAATTGTCCGACGATCAGTGCTCGCCGGACATTCGAGCCACCCGCTTTGCTCAGGCGATCGATGAATTGAATGCCCCGCCATCCAGAATCAGATTGTGCCCAACAATGAACCCGATCTTGGCCGAGCACAGGAACGCGCAAGCGTCACCGAACTCCGCCGGATCGCCGACCCGGCCCGTGTAGGAGCCCTTCGCCCGTTCCTGCACCAGTTCATCGACCGGACGATTGCTGGTCCTCGCAGCTTCCCTGAACCCGCCGCGCAGCCGGTCGGTCAGGAACGGACCCGGTAGGATGTTGTTGATGATGACATTGTGCTTCGCGACCTGGCGGGCGAGGCCGGCGACGAAGCCCGTCAAACCCGCGCGGGCGCCGTTGCTCATGCCCAGTTCGGGGATGGGAGATTTCACTGAGGCCGAGGTGATGTTGACGATGCGGCCGAACTTCCGCTCGATCATGCCGTCGACGACGGCTTTGATCAGGAAGATTGGCGTCAGCATATTGGCGTCGACCGCCTTGATCCAATCGTCGCGATCCCAGTCGCGGAAATCGCCGCGTGGCGGACCGCCGGCGTTGTTCACCAGAATATCGGGGTTCGGACATGCGGCCAGCGCCGCGGCCCGTCCGGCATCGGTGGTGATGTCGCCCGGAACCGCGGTGACCTTTACGCCAGTGGCGGCGCGAATTTCGGCGGCGGCCGCTTCGAGATCGGAGGCGGTGCGCGCGGTGATGACGACGTCGACCCCTTCGCGGGCCAGCGACATCGCGCACGCCTTGCCAAGCCCCTTGCTCGCCGCGCAAACGATGGCTTTCTTGCCCTTCAGTCCCAGGTCCATGGTGAGGCTCCTCCCGTGTTCATGGGAGGCATTGAGAGATGAACTGGCGTCTGGACGCAAGAGTACCACGCCGCCCGATCAGCTTCGTTCTACTCGTTCGTGAAATCAGGGGCTGGCGTGAGATCAGGGCCTGGAGGAATTATTCTTCCAGCGCGAAACCGACCTTCAGCGTGACCTGGTAGTGCTTCACCTTCTTCTGATCGATGTTGCCGCGGATCTGCACCACCTCGAACCAGCTCAGATGGCGAAGAGTTTCCGATGCCTTGGATACGGCGGTGTCGATTGCTTTGGAGATGCTGGCCTCGGACGTGCCAACCACTTCAACAACCTTATATACGATGTCAGCCATGTTTGCCTCCCTTCGCGACCGGCCCGTCGGCTCGCGATCATGCAGCGTTTCCCCGCGCCAGGCTTGCCGGCCCACGCTTCGGTCGGGCTGCTTAAAAAGGATAGTGTGGGGATTACGAAATGTAAGGGGGTCTGGTTCCCATGATTATCCGGCCGCGAGCGTGCGCATCAGCTCCGACCACTGGTCCAGGCGAGGCAAGATATCGTCCGCTCCCGCCGAATTCAGGCTGACAACGACGCGGGAAACGCCCGCGTCGCGGTAGTGGCGCAGGCGGTCGATATCCGGTGGAACACCGAACAATGTCACGGGCAATGATTCAGGGTCTCGGCCGGCGTTCTTCGCCATCTCGAAGAACTCGGGCAGGAACTGGCCCACGTCGCCGTATTCCGGCCGGGACCCGTGCGGCACCCAACCATCGCCATAGGCGATGGCACGGCGTGCGCCATACGGGAACGCGCCGCCAACGATCACCGGCGGATGGGGTTTTCGCACCGGCTTGGGCCAGGCGAGCATCGGTCCAAAATCGACCAGGGAGCCGTGATACTCGGGCGTTTCCTGGGTCCAAATGGCCTTCATCGCTTCCACGCGCTCACGGACCAGTTTCCAGCGGCCTTGAAAGTCGGTCGTGCCGTGGTCGGCCATCTCCTCGGCATTCCAGCCGCCGCCGATCCCAAACAGGAACCTGCCGTGCGACACCTGATCCAGCGAAGCCACCAGCTTGGCGGTTTGAATTGGATCGCGCTGGACCACGAGGCATACGCCTGTGCCCAGTTTGATGGTCTTTGTCATGGCCGCCGCGAGTGTCAGCGAGACGAAGGGGTCCATGCATTCGGCGTACTTGCGCGGCAGTTCGCCGCCCTGAGGAAACGGCGTCAGCCGGGTCGTGGGAATATGGGAATGCTCCGGCGCCCAGATCGAGTCGAAGCCACGCTCTTCCAGTGCGACGGCCAACGCTCCGGCGTCCATCGCATAGTCGGTGAAAAACATCGCCGCACCGAATTCCATGACTGGTTCCCCGATGACTGGCCAGTTGCCGGGCCGTGTTTGGTGCACGTCTGTGGATCAGCCCACGAAGATACGCGACATCGCCTGGTCGAACAGTGGTCTGGGAAAGTGTCAGGCGTGAGCGCGCTTCTTTATACCGGAATTCCGGGATGGCGACGATCGTTTGAAAACGGCCAAGGGTGCAGCGGCCAATTTATTGCTGACCAACCGGTTCAGGCTCACGCCTTCTTCCGCCGCTTCAATGATGAGACGACGATGCAACTCGCTCGGAATCCTGGCGACGAAGCGACCGGAATAGGCCCTGTCGGCGAACGGCTCCGGCACTGGCTCTCCATTGCGTCGCATGTCGGCGACGACGTCAGATACCAGCGCGCGGATACCGATCAACGCCTCGACCTGATCTGGCGCGAGGTGAGACAGACTCGGAAATTCGGCGCACAGGCCTGCGAATTCGCCATCCTCCGACGACCAGAGAACACGATAGGTATAATGATCAGACATCCGGCGGACCCTTCCGCGTGGTTTGTTCCATTCGCTCCACTGCCGCCAATAGCTGCCTCACCTGGTATGTTTTTGCTCGGTTCTTCCCCGATCTCTGAAAATTGACCCTAGGATCTCCAGGCCACGGCATCTTGAAAACGACATGGCTTCCGCTTTGTCGGCCCTCGCCAAAGAAGTACTCCGCGACCCTTATGGCGCCGGAGAACGAAGTCCCATTCGGATCAGCGCGCATCGCGTCGAGCCGTCTCTGGATCCCCTTCGCCGTGCGAGCATGCATTATCTGATATCATTAATGACACTGTCAACGGAGAGGCGGTTTCGCGCCTCGTCGGAGGCGGGACCGGCTCGCGCCGGCCCCGCTCGCGTCGGACGGTGAATCGCTGAAGGTTACTTCGTGGCGGCGCTGGCGGTTGTGATGGCCGGCGCTTTCCCGGGTGCTTCCGAAGTCGAGGCAAACGGGAGGCGATCACAGAAAGAAGGCGTCTGCCCCGGCATCTTCGCCATCGCGCAAAGTCGCTCTTTCGAGTTTGCTCCGGATGCGAGTTGCGTGACCATCGGCAACGCGGCGACGCAACCTGTCAGGCTTAACGAGACCAAGGCGATGAGGGGGAGGCGGCAAGTCATGGGTACGGATCCTTTCCGGAACAGTGGCTCGAGCCTGGCGGATTGTCCCCA
>JBEKGV010000165.1:0-7527 GCA_050012615.1 Acetobacteraceae bacterium
ATCCCGCTCGCCTCGGGCGCAACCATCGAGGCGGACCGTTACAATCTTAGCGGCGCCTTCAATGTCGATCTTTGGTACGACCGCACCGGCACCTGGGCAAGCATGGCCGTCCCGGTCGCGGATGGCTCAACCGTCCAGTACGAGCGGTTGTGACTGTCCTGTGACAATCGAAAGTTTCCTGATCGCATACGGCAGCGCGTTACTTCTGCCGCTGGCGGTGATTGAGGGGCCGATCGTATCGGTCCTCGCGGGCTTTCTGTCGGCTCGAGGTTATTTCCTGTGGTACTGGGCTTTGGGCCTGCTCGTGTGCGGCGACCTCATCGGCGACCTGATTTACTATTATCTGGGTCGGACCACGGGGACACCGCTCGCCATACTCGGCCGGCGCTTCGGTCTCCGTTCCACTCCGAGCCCCGAAATGCAAGATAAGCTCGAACGCAGCGCCACCAAGATGCTCTTCATCGGCAAGTGGACGCATTCGATCGGCTTCTTCGTATTGGTCGGCAGCGGCATGCTGCGCCTGCCTCTGGCGCGGTTCATGCTGATCAATCTGGTCGCCACCGTACCTAAAAGCGCATTGTTGTTCGGCATCGGCTACTTCGCCGCGGGGTATTTTCCGCTCGTCGAACGCCACGCCGTTTTAGCAACGATCATCCTTTGCATTGTCGGCGGCTCGGCCATTCTGCTTGTCGTCAGGCGGGCGGGCCTCATCCGTGCCGATCGGTGAAGGTCGCCATGTTCACCGATTATTTCTTTCCCGAACTGGGCGGCATCCAGGACTCGATCGCCATCGTCAGCGGCAGCCTCGGCAAGCGCGGCCACGCGGTGGACATCCACGCGCCGCGCTACGGAGCGCGAGACTATCGCCTGGTCGGTGCCGCGGTGCGCGAGCACGATCTGGGAGGCAACGTTCGCGTCCGCCGGAGGGTGTCGCTGCCGTTTCCAAGTTCGACGCGCCAGTCTCGCGCGGCGCTGCCGTCTCCCCTCGGCTGGACGGCGCTCACGGGCCGGGGGAGGCCGGACATCATTCATACCCATTCGTTCTTCGGCATCGGGCTTGAGGCGTTGCTGGCCGGCAGCTGGCTAGGCATCCCCGTGATCGGCACCAACCATACGACCATCGCAGGCTTCGCCCCGCACATTCCGGTCAGAGCCGATCGCGCCGCGGCTTACGTGATGTGGTACTATAACCGCTGCGACCACGTGACCGCGCCATCTCGTTCCGTGTTCGAAGAGCTCGGTCTCGACAGGCTTAGGCGGCCGCGAAGTGTCGTTTCCAACCCGATCGACACCAAGCTGTTCACGCCGGTCCGGAACGGCGACCGCCAACTCCTGTCCGAGCGGTTCGGCCTGGCGGGGCCAATCGTCACCTATGCCGGGCGACTTGGACCCGAGAAGAATATCGAAGTGCTGTTGCGCGCCATGGCAGAGCTGCGAAGTCATGGAATAGCGGCGGTTCTGGCGATCGCGGGACACGGCGCGCACGAGCCGGTTCTGCGAGCGCGCGCTGTCCAGCTGGGCATCGACCGATCGGTCCGGTTCCTCGGGACACTCCCGCCCGCCGAACTTGCACTATTACTACAAATCAGTGACATATTCGCGATGATGAGCACCAGCGAAACCCAAAGCATGGCACTGCTGCAAGCAATGGCGTCCGGGGTGCCGGTTGTCGCCGCCGATACGCGAGCCTTGCCGGAGTTCGTTGGCCCCGCCAGCGGTGTCCTCGTTGATCCATGCGATTCGGCGCGACTCGCGGATGTTCTGGCCGAACTTCTTGGCGCGCCGGATCGGCGGCGGCTGATGGGTTCGGCGGGGCGGCGGGTCGCGGAAAGATATGCCATCGAAACGATCACCGATGAATGGGAAGCGCTCTACCGCTCGGTGCTGAAAAGGGGACCAACCGCGTGACTGAGCAAATGGTGATCAGCTTCGTCGTGCCTGCATATAACGAGGAGAAACACCTGGCGAAAACGCTCAGCGCGATCATCATGGAAATCAATCGGTCCGGCTGCGAAGCTGAGGTCATCGTCGTGAATAACGCGAGCACCGACGGCACTCCGGACGTGGCTGCCTCGTTTCCCGGCGTGATCGTTGTCGACGAACCTGAGAAGGGCCTGGTTCAGGCCCGCCGCGCCGGCTTTCAACGCGCCAGCGGGAAGCTGGTCGCCAACGTGGACGCCGACACCATCGTCACGGATGGCTGGTTGAACCACGTCCTGGAGGAGTTCCGTCTGCACCCCGGTCTGGTCGCGCTAAGCGGCCCTTATATTTACTACGATGTGTCCAAAAGCACACGTGCGGCCGTCCGGGCGTTTTACATCATGGGATACGGGTTTTACATCCTCAACCGTTTCGTGCTGCGCGTCGGATCGATGTTGCAGGGCGGCAATTTCGTCGTGGATCGGGCCGCGCTCGAGCAAATCGGCGGATATAATCCGCTGTTTAGCTTCTATGGTGAGGACACCGATCTCGCGCGGCGGCTGAACGCGGTCGGCGGGGTGAAATTCACCTTCCGGCTTCCGGCGATGTCGTCAGGCAGGCGGCTGCTCGAGGAAGGCTTGTTGCGGATCGGACTACGTTATTCGATGAACTTCGTTTGGGCCACCTTCATGCGCCGGCCGTTCACCGACGAATGGATCGACGTGCGGCACTGAGCCGGGGAAGCGAGCCACCGCCCCTCGCCATCAATATTCGAGCCCCTGATCACGGCTTAAGCGCGCGGGCGACCCGGTGTGAGGCCAGCGGTGATGGCGAAGCGACGCCGTGCGATCAGGATTGACAGCCGGCGGCGCACTGACGGTACTGTTCACGGCGACCAAAATCGCATGCGCTTTGCAATAGGGGTTCTGCATCTCCAGCACCATCGTTTGACCTTGGACTTTGCCGGTCAGTTCGGCGGTCGCATGATCGGTGCGTCTCGTTCCGCTGGCGTTGAAGTCGCCGCTCGCAGGCAAATCGATCGATAAGCCGACATTAAAAACGGTCGTATCGAAGTGGTTGTCTTTGACAGAAATGGACAGGTTTCGCGTCATCGTCTTATCGCAACTGGACATGCCTGATAGCGCTATCGGCCCAACGTACGTCCCGTCGAAGGTCGTGGCGGACGATGTCGATGGGATCGGGTCAGGTGCGGGCGCTGGATCAACGAGAGCGGTGACAACCGGCACGGAAGCCGGAGCAGGCGCGGCAGCGCCGACCGCTGTGGACGCTCCCGCGGATGCCGGAGCCGGCGAGCCGGTGGCGATCTGGGTGACCGACGGCGAAGCGGGCGGAACAGGCGGCACGACGGTACCGGGGCTCGGTGCCGGCCCGAAGGCTTGGCCAGGCGAGTTGATGGTACCGGACACCGGCGCGGGCGTGACCGCGGCAACCGGGTTTGTTGCCTTAACGGGCGCCGGAGCAGGCGAAGCACCGGCGACCGGAACGGGCGCCGACAGCGGGGTTGAGGCAGGCTCCACGACACGCAGCCTGCCGAAGCAGGTGTGGGTCAGAGCCCACTTATCCTTGATCCAATTGAAATGCGTGCCGTCGAAATCGATCTCCGTGGCCGACGCCGCATGCCCATCCAAGGTTTCGCGCCATCTCACGCCGTTGGCATCTTTTCCATCCATGAACATCGTGACCGCTGAGTCCTTGATGGTGCCGATGAAGCTAACCTCGACTTTTCCGCCATTGAGACTGCCACTGTACGCTTCTGAAAAGACCCCGTTCGCTATGGTGATCGTGCGTTGTAGCGCGAACGGCTCGACGGAACCGGCGCCGGTCGCCGCGAAGCAGCCGTCCTGGATATCCCACTTCCCATCGTAATCGGTGGCAGAAGCAACGGCGGGAACGGCATCCATCCCCGACGCCAACGCCAGAAGCACAAGGATCGCAACCGCGGCACGAAGCGCTCTTTTCGCCTGCGGTCGCACTGTGCCCGCGCGACAATACCGGGCCATAAGAAATCCGACACCCGACCCGCGGCGGAATGTCCCCATGCTCTCCCCCTTGCCCCGACCGGTTGCAGGTCGGCTCCCGCCACTCAACCCCGCGACACCACACTCGAGCGGCTTTCCCCAGACCGCTGGAACGTCGTGGCCTGTCCATCAGACCGTCGAACTCTGTATCTATCGCACCCGCCTGTCACACCTCAACGCCCGCGGCAAGGCCGCAGGCCGCTCAGATCCGAGTGGCGGAGTTCGAATCGTCAGGAACAAGCGTCCCAAGGACGTTATCAACCTCGCAAGAACGAGACAAGAATACCGTTTTTGAGCTGTCGGCAGGCTGCGAGGCCAATTCGCCCCACTTCGGTAACCCGAATCGACTACAGCGCGTCGGCGAAAGCCGGAGCGTCAAGGATCATCGTATGGCACTTTTCGCGCTTCGGCGGGGCGAACAACACCACCTCGGATTCCTCCCGTTCGTTGACGACGAACGCGATATCCTTCCTGGCGATCGTC
This sequence comes from Acetobacteraceae bacterium, assembly GCA_050012615.1. Classification (GTDB taxonomy): domain Bacteria; phylum Pseudomonadota; class Alphaproteobacteria; order Acetobacterales; family Acetobacteraceae; genus Rhodopila. The sequence continues at coordinate 4,443 of JBEKGV010000165.1, forward strand.
CGGGTCAGAATCACCGGCTCGGGATTGCTTTCACCCCGAGGGCCAGAGGCGAAGGCAGCCGCGATGTCGCGTTCCAGGGTCCATGACAACCCAACAGGTTGGCTCATCCCCTGGCCCCGATAGACAGTGACGCTATCCGGCAGTCCTTTATAGGTTCGCAGGTTGTCCGTCCCTTTCGGATGGCCCCACGTCATGATCTCCGGCTCCCACCCGGCACGATGCCTGGCGAACTCAGCCGCGAATTTGGCATGCGGTATTCCGTCGAAGTCAGCCCAGTGGCGCGCGACGAAGTGCCAGAAGAAGCGCGAAACGTCGCTTTTGCGCAGGCCGAGGCGCTCAAGGCACACCGGGCTGTCGCACACGTTGAGGACGTACCATGTCCGGTCGACGGATCCGCGTTCGCGAAGCATGATGTCCTGAGCCGCATAGAGCGCTCCGGCGATCCGTCCGTAGGCTTCGCCATAACTAAATCTGGCCATTTTTCCAACATCCCAACGCAGCTTTTCTCTCGTACGGCGTTGACACGGGAATACTTTCGATTCGGTTACTGATTAGGATAACGCCCCCACGAGCAGCCCCACTTGTGACACTCACACGTCAGGTGCCGATCTGCGATTGACCCATGCTCTGTGCGATGCCGCATCCCACTGGCAGAGCCTGCGCGCCGAGATCGACAGCACCACGTGCCTGGGACGATGCCCCGATCGACGAGATCGTGGTCAGCCTGATCAATGTTAGCCCAGGGGTGTCGGCGACCGCCGTCCTCACGATGGCGTCGATCTCGATCGCGGGTTCGCCTGTCGTCTTGACCTGTGCCCGATAGCAACCGCGCGGCACGCTCTCAAGGCACCGTCTCATCTGTGTGTATCGATGCGCGTCCGTGGTCCATTATTCCTTCATAGGAACGGTCAGGGGCTCGTGAGGTGTTGGGCCCCGACAGAATGGAACCACGGACGCGCACGGATCCACACGGTTGCTTCGTATAAGAAACGAGATACATCCCATGCGTCTTGTCGCTGGGATGGATCGCGGCACTTGCCTCCTCGGGAAATCCGGACCTCTGGCTTCGTGATGGCGGAAAACGTTACGGCAACGACGTTCGGCTGGGATCCGCCTTGGCACGCTTCCGATTCCGACGGGTTCCACGGCCTCGGCACGGTTCAGACAGCAATGCGCGCCATCTTCAGCGAGCGGAGATGGCATGTTTTAATGCGCGACGACTGCCCGACCCACATCCCGCCGAGGAGCGAGACATGTCCGAAACGGTCGCGAATGGATATGCCACGCCCAACGCGAGCCAGCTCGCCGCGGCGCGACGGCGGGCGATCCTGTCCTGCGCGGTTGGCAATTTCTTCGAGCTGTTCGACTTCACCATATATGGCTACTTCGCCGTGGCTATCACGCGCGCGTTCTACCCGTCCGGCTCGATGTACGGCACCTACGCCGCATTTGGAGCCGCTTTCCTGATGCGACCCGTCGGCGCTGTCGTGATCGGCGCCTATGGCGACCGCATGGGGCGCCGTGCGGCGCTGGTCGTGACGATCGGCATCATGGCGGTCGCGACGGGTGCCGTGGGGCTGATTCCGACTTACAATTCCATCGGGTACTGGGCGCCTCTTCTGCTGGTCCTGTGCCGCCTGCTGCAAGGTTTTTCAACCGGCGGCGAGTGGGGCGGCGCGGCCGCGTTCCTCGTGGAGTACTCGCCGCCCGGCAAGCGAGGGCTGACCGGAAGCTGGCAACAGTTCAGCACACAGATTGGCGCACTTTCCGGCTCGCTCTCGGCGGCGTTGCTGGCATCCACTCTCAGCAACGACGATTTCTACGCGTGGGGTTGGCGCATTCCGTTCCTGTGCGGCTTCCTGTTGGGCCCGATCGGCTACTACCTGCGAAGGAAAGTGGCCGAAACGCCGGCATTCGAACGAGCCGTCGAGACAAAGACCGTGGCACGGGCTCCGCTGCGCGTAGCCGTCCACGAGTATGGCGGCCGCATGATCCAGGCGTTCGGCCTGAGCATCATCGGCTGCATCGCCGGCTTCATATTCACCGTTTACCTGGTATCGTACAGCATCAACGCCACACACCTGCCGCCAGGTGCCGCGCTGTCCTGCGCTGTCGCTTACGGTATCGTCGTGGTCGTGCTGACGCCGTTCGTCGGCGCATTGACCGACCGGGTCGGCCGCCGTCCGCTTATCCTGGCCAGCGCATTGCTCAACCTTGTGTTCGACTATCCGCTTTTTTTGCTGGCGATCAGGGGCGGCACCTTTCCCTCCCTCCTGCTGGCGATGATCTGCGTGGGCGTGTTCCAGGCGCTGTATACCGGCACGATCCCATCGATCCTGGCGGAAATGTTCCCGACCCGGGTACGCTACACGGCACTTTCGCTCAGCTACGGTATGGCGGTGGTTCTGTTCGGTGGCTTCGCACCGCTGATCTCGACATGGCTGGTCGACGCGACCGGTAACCCTTACGCGCCCGCGTTCTATGTGATGACCGGCGGCGCATTGAGCGCCATCGCGATTCTGAGCATGAAGGAATATCGCAACGCACCGCTCGATTAACGCGGTCCGCGTGCGACGTCGAAGGAGACACACGATGACAAAGGAAATTCTTTGCGGCTTCGGCATCGACGTGGATGCGGTCGCCGGCTGGCTTGGTTCCTACGGCGGCGAAGATTCGCCTGACGATATTTCGCGTGGTCTGTTCTCGGGCGAGGTCGGGTCGCCGCGGCTGCTGAAGCTGTTCGATCGGTTCGGTATCAAGACGACCTGGTTCATTCCCGGCCACTCGATCGAGACCTTCCCCGAGCAGATGCAGGCCGTGGCCGATGCCGGTCACGAGATCGGCATTCACGGCTACTCCCATGAAAACCCGATCGAGATGACCCGCGAGCAGGAAACCGCGGTGCTCGACAAATGCATCGATCTCGTGACCAGGCTCTCCGGCAAGCGGCCGACCGGCTACGTGGCGCCGTGGTGGGAGTTTTCAACCGTCAGCAATGAACTTCTGTTGGAGCGCGGCATCAAGTACGACCACTCGCTCATGCATGACGACTTCACGCCCTATTACGTGCGCGTCGGCGACAGCT
>JBEKGV010000166.1:0-7501 GCA_050012615.1 Acetobacteraceae bacterium
CGGCCTTGTTCTGGCGCACTCCTCGGCCCGTATAGTATGTGTTAGCGAAGTCGGTTAGAGCCAATATACGTGCCCCCGAGTCATTGCTCTGGTCGGCGATGATGCGCCACAGCCGGAGCGCCGTCGGGGAATCTCCGGTTGCATACGCGTTCAACCCAAGTTGGAGCACGTGCATCCATTCTCCCTTGGCTGCCGCCGCCTGCCCATCATCGAGCGGCCCTGCGCCCGTTGGCCCGACCAGGCAAGCCGACAACGCAAGAGCGACAAGACCAACCTTCACGCGACCTCGCATGATTGTCCCCTTCATCTGCATGCCTCGCCCCGGCATCGCCCACCAGCACTTTGGCAGCGCCAATCCGTCCGGCGCACCATCATCATTGAGGCCGCCGTCCGCGGAAATCCACTGCTTCCGGTAGTGCATTCAGGAGGGTTCATACGCCAAGGGTCACGCAATTTCCGTGCCGTCCACGGGAACTTCGAGATTTCAACCGGTCAGACCAAGCCCATATGAACGATCGTGACCGAGGTGCAACAAGTCCCGACGCCTTCCTTGCGCCGTCACCCGGTGGTTCTTCGTGGCGTCCGTGTTAGAGTCTTTGCGCCACGAAATACGCCTCTCATTTCGGAACCTTTGACGATCGTGGCCGACGAGGAGCGCATCTCACGCCAATGTCCGACCTTCTCGCGATCGAGGGCCTGCGCACAACGTTCCACACCCGGTCCGGGGAGATCGCCGCCGTCGACGGTGTCGATCTGTCCATCGCCCGCGGCCGGACCCTCGGCATCGTCGGTGAATCCGGCTGCGGAAAATCGGTGCTGTCGCTGTCGATCATGCGCCTCGTTCCGCCGCCGGGCCGGATCGCCGCCGGCCGCGTCATGTTCGACGGGCGGAATCTCGCCAACCTGCCGCCCGCGGAGATGCGAGCCATCCGCGGTGGCCGGATCGCGATGATCTTCCAGGAGCCGATGACCAGCCTCAATCCGGCCTTCACCATCGGCGACCAGATCATCGAGGCGATGCGCGCTCACGATCGCGCCGCGTCCGGCCCGTCATTGCGCGCCCGCGCGATCGGAGCCCTGGAACGGGTTCGGATCCCTGCCGCCGCGCGTCGGTTCGATGAATATCCGCATCAGATGTCAGGCGGCATGCGGCAACGGGTCATGATCGCCATGGCTCTGTCGTGCGAGCCCGACCTGCTGATCGCCGACGAGCCCACCACGGCGTTGGACGTGACCGTGCAGGCACAGATCCTCGACCTGCTGCGGACGTTGCAACAGCAGACCGGGATGGCGATCATTCTGATCACGCACGATCTTGGTATCGTCGCCGAAATGGCTGACGAGGTCGCGGTCATGTACGCCGGAAGGGTGGTGGAGCGCGCGCCCGGTCCGGAAATCTTCGACGATCCGCAGCACCCTTACACGCTCGGCCTGCTGGGTTCGATCCCGAAGATTGAGGAGGACCGGGACCGCCTGCTGGCGATCGAGGGCTCGGTGCCGCCACCGTTCGATTTACCCCCCGGCTGCCGGTTCCATCCCCGCTGCGTGTTCGCCGAGCCCGCCTGCGCCGCGGCCGATCCCGAATTGAGGGAGATCACGAGAGGGCATCGTGCCGCATGCCGGCTGGCGCCGGTGGAGGATGGGGCCAGTTACTAAAATTTTCATGCTCCAGGCCGCATCGGCGACGAGGGTCGCGTCAGGATGGCGTTGCACTGCCAGCATGGGTTCCCATGGCGGTCATGCCGCGTGAGATGATGAATATCACCACAAAGGCACGAAGTTCACGAAGAATCTGTCGTTGAATCACTGCTTCGTGACCTTCGTGACCTTCGTGCCTTTGTGGTGAAATTCGCGAACTCAAATCCAAAGACAGACGGTCGGTTTGGGCCCCATACCCAAAGTCAGCTGACATCGAAGGGCAAATCCGCACATCAAGGCCGTGTTATAATATCGACGCTCGTGAAAAGTGACCGATGCCACTATACGCCATCGCGGCCCGTTCAGGTCGCGGCGCGCCCTGTTCGCGCTTTAAATCGTCCGCCACAAAGGCCACGTCACCGCCAATGCCACAAGCCCGGCCACGCCCGTGACCGCCGTCGCGCCAGGTGCGCCGATCGTATCCGCCAGCCAGCCGAGCCAGACAAATCCGATCGGTCCCGTACCGATGCATACCGACAACACTCCCAAAATGCGGGAGCGCATTTCCGGCGGCGCCGCGAGGTAAACCAACGTGGCCTGCATGGTCGAGAACCCGGCGCCGCCAACTCCCGTCAGCAGCAACGCCCCCGCCGCGATCGCCGGCGAGGTGACCACGGCGAACACGATCAGCATGATCATGTAGACAATGACGCCGCCCACGTAAGCCCGGGCGTAGAGCCTCGGGGTTAGCCAGACCGCGAGCAGCAGCGCGCCCGCGAACGCGCCGACCCCATCCAGGCTCGCCAGCACGCCGACGCCTTCGGGGCCAAGCAGCAGCCGGTCTCGCCCGATCACCGGGATGAGGCTTGTGAACGGCCACGCGAACACGTTGTAGATGATCGTCACGGTCAATGTGCCGACCAGGCGCTTGTCGCGGCGAACGATCGCCAGGCCTTCGGAGATTCGGGCCAGGACGGTGCTCGTACCCGGCAATCGAGGGACGTGGGATCGCACCGTGATCGCGGCGGCGATGGCGCCCACGTACATCAGCACGCTCAACACGAAGACGCCCTGGATGCCGACCCAGGCCAGCAGTAACCCTCCGATGGTCGGTCCGAACATCCGGCTCGCGTTGTTGGCGCCGACATCCAGCGACATCGCCGTGCCCATGTGTTCGCGGCCGACGACCTCGCCCATCATCATGCGGCGGACCGGATTGTCGGTGGCCCACCCGCAGCCGTTGACGAAACTGGCCAGCGCGAGGTGCCAGACCTCCAGGCTCCTCGTCCAGGCGAGCACCGCGAGGACCGCGGACGTCGTGCCCATCAGGATCACCACGCCGATCAGGGTTTTGCGCCGGTCGAACCGCTCCGCCAGCGCGCCGAGGAACATGCCGAACAACCCCATCGGCAGCAGGCGCAGCATGGTCATCGTCACGACCAGGAACGCCGATCCGGTGCGTTGGTAGACGACCACTCCAACCGCGACCGTTTCCAGCCAACGCACGGTGAACACGACCAGTCCGACGAACCACAAACGCCAGAAATCCGGTGCGCTCGCACGGATCATCCGGCGAACGGGCGACCCGCCAGAGCTGATGCCTGGCCCCTTTGGCGCGCTTATGCCTGCGTCCCTTGGCACGCTTATGCTTGTCCCCTTGGCATGTCGTTCCCCCTTGGCGGCGCAACCGATCACGGTGCGCGTCGACGGACCAGAGCCGGACCGGTATTGCAGCCTGGCGCGAGGCGAGGGACGATCACATCCCAATGGGGCGATCCAGGTGGAGGATGGCCCGGTGGCGGATGGCGTCGCGACCCGGCCACCTGACGGCGAAGTCTCTCCAGCGGCGGAGGCATAGAGCAAATGGCACGTACCATCGCCGTGGGTATCGGCATCATGGAATACCCGTTCGACACCACCGACGGTTTCTGGCGCTGGGTCGATCTGTGCGAGCAAGGCGGGATCGATTCGATCTGGCAAACGGATCGGATGATCAGCCGCACGCCGATCCTGGAGTGCATGACCGCTCTGGCGGCGATCGCCGGGCGCACGCGGCGGATCAAGTTCGGCGTCAACGTCGTGTCGGTCGCGATGCGCGATCCCGTGCTGCTGGCGAAACAATGCGCCACGATCGATGTGCTGTCGCAAGGACGGCTGTTGCCTGGTTTCGGCATCGGCAGTCCGCGCGGGCCGGAATGGACGGCGATGCATCTCGATCCGAAGACCCGCGGCCGCACGACCGACGAGGCATTGGAGATCATCCATCGGCTCTGGAGCGGCGAGAAACTGGATTACGATGGGCGGCACTTCAAACTGACCGGTGCGTCGATCGCTCCGGTGCCGGTACAGCCGGATTTGCCGATGTGGATCGGCGGCTCGTCGGAGGCCGCGGTGCGGCGGACGGCGAAGTACGGGACCGGCTGGCAGGCCGGGGCGGAGACGCCGGCGACGGTCGGGCAGGTGATCGCCGACATCAAGGCCGCGGTGGTGGCGGCGGGCCGGCATATCGACGAGGATCATTACGGCGCCGCTCTGGCATACCGGTTTGGCGGCCCGGACGATCCGGGTGTCTCGAAGGTCATGGAGGAATACAAGACCCGCACCGGCCGCGACGCGCGCGATTATTTCGCGATGGGCGACGCCGGCCTGATCGCCTCACGGATCGCTGAATATGTCGAGGTTGGTGCCTGCAAGTTCATTCTGCGCCCGGCGGCCACCGGGGACGCGGACATGTATTTGCAAACGAAACGGCTGATCGAGGAGGTGCTGCCAATCGTCGCCGCGCGCTGGCCGCGGGAGAAAAAGGTCCCTGCGAAGAAGATCGCGGCGGAGTGACGGGAGGGTGATACGTGGAGACGGACGTTCCGGCCCAGTACCGGAGTACCGCGGATGAGTGACCTTTATGACGACGATATCCTGATCTGGAGCGAGCACCAGGTCGAATTGCTGCGACGCCTCGCCGCCGGCGAGGCTGTGAACGAAACGCCCGACTGGCTCAATATCATTGAGGAGGTGGCGGACGTGGGCCGCAACAGTCTGAGAGCGTGCCGGTCTCGACTGTTTCAGGCGTTGCTGCACGACCTCAAGGCCGCGGCCTGGCCACAGTCGCGCGATGCGCCGCATTGGCGCTCCGAGGTGCGGGTCGCACGCGTCAACGCCGTTGACGCCTATACCCCATCGATGCGGCAACGGATCGACGTGGCGAGCCTTTATGCGAAGGCGGTCCATGCCATGCCGGAGTCGGTCGACGGCCAGCCACCGCTGCCGGTATCCGATGTCTGCCCGGTCACGCTCGATGAGTTGTTGAGCGTCGTACCGTGAGTGTCACGCCTCTCGCCTGGTTTCTCGGCGAACAGGTCTTGAAAATTCCAGGGAAAGAAAGCTAGCTTGCTTCCTGGGCGGGTGGAACAACCGCCCATTCGGCAAATGTCGAAAGAAAAAATAGGAAGAGGCCCATGCCCACAGCATTCGTTGTCACGCCGGCGACCGCGCCGGCTCCGCTAAATGTCGTCGGCGAGCAAATCACGGTTCTCGCGTCGGGCGCACAAACCGGCAGTTATGAAATCTTTCGCCAGGCGGGTCCGGAAGGGAGCGGTCCACCGCCGCACAGCCACCCTTGGGATGAATCGTTCTACGTCGTGAAGGGCGATATCGCGTTCGGCGTCGGCGACAAAGACATGGTCGCCATACCGGGTACGCTGGTGCATTTGCCAGCCGGGACGACGCACTGGTTCCGTTTCGGAAAGGGCGGCGGCGAGATGATTTCCATGACGTCGCGTGAGGCGGCGTCGCACTTCTTCACCGATGTGCATCGCGCGATCTCGCCCGATCAGCCGGATATTCCCAGGCTCGTCGAGGTCGCCAGTCAGCATCAACTGACGGTCGGCGCACCTCCGGGCTGACGGTGCGGCACGGGCGCGCGACCTCGTCCGGGTGAACGCTGCCGTGTGGCGAAACATATGCTGGCAAAAGGCGTGGCCAGAAACCAGCTGGGAAGCCTTGCGAGCGCAGCGGACCGACCGCCTGATGCCAGATCGGCGGGTGGGCCGGACCTTGGCGACAGGCCCCACGCCGGTCAGTCTCGGCGTGTTCAACCTTTATGACGACGATACCCCGATCCGGAGCTGGCACCTGACAAAATCGCCGTGGTGCCTCGCGGAAATGGCTGGCTCCGCCAATGACCGTCACGCCGCCTTCACTCCGGCGATGTACCGCCCGACCTCGCCGCGGAGTTCGTCGGCCTTGAGAGCAAGTTTGCCCGCCGCGTCCAGCACGTCGGTCGCGGTCGCGCCGGTGCCCTTGGCCCCATCGCTCACGCCGGTGATATTCGATGTGACCTCCTGCGTGCCGGCGGCGGCCTGCTGCACGTTCCGGGCGATTTCCTGAGTAGCCGAGCCTTGCTCCTCCACCGCGGCGGCGATGGCGGAGGCGATCGAACTGATCTCGCCAATGATGGCACCGATGCCCTGGATGGCGCTCACCGCCTCCTTCGTCGCGCTCTGAATCTCGGTGATCTGACGGGCGATATCCTCGGTTGCCTTCGCCGTCTGAGTGGCCAGGCCTTTGACCTCGGACGCGACGACCGCGAAGCCCTTGCCCGCGTCGCCCGCCCGCGCCGCCTCTATGGTGGCATTCAACGCCAACAGGTTGGTCTGGCCGGCGATACTGCTGATCAAACCCACGACCTCGCCAATCTTCTGGGCGCCCTCGGCCAATGCGTGCACGACACCGTCAGTCCGCGCCGCATCGTCCTTCGCCTTGCCGGCGATTTTCGCGGATTGGGCGACCAGCCGCGAGATCTCGGCGATCGAGGTGGAGAGTTCTTCAGCAGCGGACGCTACTGTTTGCACGTTGGCGCTGGCCTGCTCGGCCGCGGCCGCGACGCTGGTCGCCTGCTGTATGGTGTTCCCCGACGTGTCGGTCATCGACCGCGCCCGCGTTTTCATCTCGGCGGCCGAGGCTGAGACGTCGGCGACCATTTGCCCAACCCTGGCTTCGAAGGCTCGACTCAGGTCCTCCAGACTGCCGGCACGGGCGACCGCGGCCGATCGGGAGGAGGCCTGGGTCGTCGCCATTTCGTCAGCCTGCTTCAGGCCGGTGCGACATTCCTCCAGCGCGCGCGCCATGTCGCCGATCTCGTCAGACAACGCGGCATCCGGCAAAGTGAAGCCGTAGTCGCGAGCGGCGAGTTGGCGCACGCTCGTGGCCATGCGCACCACCCGCGCGGTGACGTTACGCTTCAGCGACAAGGCGAAGCCCACCGCGAGCAACGCGGCCAGGGCGGTGCCCAGGCAAATCGTCCAGACCGTCCGGGCGATGGCGGACTCGATGGCTTCACTCGAAACGTGTGCCTGGGCGACGTTGTATCGCAGATCCTCGTCGATGGCTTCTCGCAATTTCCTAAACAACGGTGACAGGTCACCGGTTTGGAAACGCGCGGCGGCATCCTTGTCGCCTGCCCGAATGAGAGATCCCAGCCGTGCATCCTGTCCCAAATAATCTTTCCATGCCGCATCGATCGCGGGCCCGAGGCGTTCACGCTCTTGCCCGGGATCCATCAGTGGCTGATAGTCCCTCCAACTGGCCTCGACATCGTCGACCGCGCTCGACCGCGAACTGGCGACGTTGGCGATAGTCGCCGGATCGGATGCCAGGACGGCGGCATCCTGCGCTTCGCGAAACCGCATCACCGCGTCCTCCAGTTTGCTGAGCACGAGGACGCTTGGAATGCGATTGTCGGAAAGATCCGCCGTGGCGGCGTTTAATTGCGCGGTCTGATACAGGTCGACGCCCCCGACCAGCACGAGCACGAGGAACAACCCCCCGAACGCCGTTCCGAACCTTCCGCCGATACTGAGATTCG
>JBEKGV010000167.1:0-7501 GCA_050012615.1 Acetobacteraceae bacterium
GAATACACGCGCAAGGCGTACGATCTGTCGACGGTTCAGGAGACCTCATACCCCGCTCTGACCGACCTCACACCTGCCGTTGTGGCGCGCAATAAGGACACGGTCGAGAACATTCGCCTGTGGGACGCACGGCCGCTGTTGCAAACCTATGAACAGACCCAGGCGATCCGTCTTTACTATGAGTTCTACAATGTCGGGGTTGATCGTTACCATCTGACGGACGGCTATCACCAGGTCATGCTGGCCACCCGCGAGCTGTCGCCGAACCTCCCGGCCGGCGCGCGAACCTGGGTTAACCAGTATCTTGAGTACACGCACGGTTACGGACTGGTCATGAGCCTCGTGTCGAAGACCGTTGGCGGCGGATTTCCACAATATCTGATTGAGGACGTGCCCGCCACGTCCACGGCCGGCCTGACCATCGAACAGCCCGCGGTTTATTATGGGGAGACCATGCCGGGATACCGGATCGTCGCGACCGGCACCAAGGAATTCGACTATCCCAAAGGCAACGATAACGTTTACACAAGCTATGCCGGAACGGGTGGCATCCCGATCGACAGTCTCTGGCGCAGAGCGCTGTTCGCCTGGACGCAAGGTGACATCAACCTTCTCCTGACCACCTATCTGAAGCCGGAGAGTCGGATACAAATCTGGCGCGACGTGCAGGGGCGGATTTCGAAGATCGCGCCGTTCCTGCAGCTCGACAGCGACCCCTATCCTGTACTGAGCGCGGGGCAACTTTACTGGATCCAGGATGCTTATACGACCTCGGACCAGTTTCCATATGCCAATCAGCATCAGGCCGGGTTTGCACAAACTTTGAACTACCTTCGCAATTCGGTGAAGGTCGTCACCAACATGTACGACGGCAGCGTTCAGTTTTATGTCATGGATCCGAAGGATCCGATCCTCGCCGCTTACCAACGCGCGTTCCCCGGCGTCTTCAAGCCTCTCGATCAGCTGTCGCCGGACCTGAAGGCGCATTTGCGCTATCCCGAAGATCTGTTCGCCATTCAGGCTGACGAGTACAAGACCTTTCATATGACGGATCCGCAGGTTTTCTATAACCGCGAAGATCTGTGGGTGGCACCAAAGGAAACCTACGCCGGCGAGCAAGGGCCAATGCAACCTTATTATATCCTGATGAAGCTTCCAGGTAGCAACACGCTGGAATATCTGTTGATGACGCCGTTCACGCCGCAAAACCGCGACAACATGATCTCGTGGATGGCGGCGCGCTGCGATTTCCCGGGATACGGGACGAAGCTGTTTTACGAACTCCCGAAGGACAAGCTGATTTATGGACCCAACCAGATCGAAGCCATGATCGATCAGGACCCGACGATTTCCCAGCAGCTCACGCTTTGGGATCAGCGAGGTTCGCACGTGATTCGCGGAAAGTTGATCGTGACGCCGGTCGAGAACGCGTTTCTGTATATCGTGCCGATTTACCTCCAGGCCGAGGGAGAGAACTTTCCGCAGCTGAAGCGTGTAATCGCGGTGACCGGTGACAAGGTCGTGATGGAGCCAACGCTTGATGGCGCGATGGCCGATCTCTTCACCACGCAGCAGCCCCTCGCCGTGTTTGACCCGTCACGCCCCGGAGTGCCAGCGATCAATGCACCGGCGATCATCGCACCAGCGATCAACACGCCGCCACTCAAAACAGGTGCGATTCAATGAACGGGAACGACGCCGTGTACGGAATCGAAATGAAACATGACACGGTGCGGGAGGTGGTGGGCGTCTTCCACACCGCTGGCGCGCTGGACACCGCGGTCGAACAGCTGGAGTTGGCGGGGGTGGGGCGCGCCGCGATCTCGGTGTTGGGTGTGGATTCCGAACGGTCAGGCCTGATCGATACACTCTATCGATCCGCGGAGATGATCGAGGACGACCCCACCGTACGGCTGGCCTCGTTCGTATCGCCCGAGTCGCGAACCGAAGGTGAGGCCGCGGCGGTCGCCGTACCATTCGCGATCGGTGGGTTCGCCGGTGCCTGGGCGGTTGCCGCCACCGGTGGTGCCCTGATCACCGCGATTGGCGTCACTGTCCTTAGCGGAGGCGTCGCGGCGGGCCTGGGTGCCCTGCTGTTCCGCGCGGTCGCGCACCACCACGCGGCGACGATCGAAACCCAGCTTGCCCAAGGCGGGCTGGTCCTGTGGGTCAGAACGCCGGACAGTGCCTCCGAAGAGCGCGCGCTTTCTGTCCTGCGACGTTGCGGTGGCACGTCGGTGCATGCACACACGATCGAACGGGAATGGGGTGTCGCGGATACGCCGTTGCACGACGTTCAACCCGACCCATTTCTGGAAAGCAAGAAGCAATGACAATCGCCCGCCCCGTCGCGGGTGGAATGGCGTGGGACGACTGCTCGCTCCGACCACCTGTCTCCTGGTATCCCTCCTCGCCTTGGCATTCGAGTGTCCAGTGCCAAAAGCACTGCCATGCTGAAGGAAAACGCCGCGCGGACGCGGGAGGTCGACACACTTTTGAGCGGCGGCGATCTCGGTAATTGAGTGCCGGTAATCGTCGAGGATGCGCGCGACCGTTACCCGGGCGTGGCGAACGCGGAGATCCTGAACTACCTGATGGTAGTATTGCCCTGTTGTCCTGGCCTTGGCGACGCAGAGAAGCGGGCTCGGATGGACCGGGTCGGTAGCCAGATTAGGGCCGCGATCTATTCCGAAGCCGAACCCAGGCCGGCTTCAGACCCAGGTCCGCCGCGTGTTGATCGCCAGGCGAGCGCGGAAACGCGGCCGCCCAAGGGTAACCGCGCTTCCGTCACATTTTCAGACGACACGTATCAAGGGGGCAGGGACGACATACTGTCCTCCGCCGGTCGCTTCGTGACTAGTTAGACGCCAACGGCGCGGTCTTCGTATCCTGACCTTTGGGGTCTTGCGCGGTAAAGATGGTCATCGAATCGGGGGTCAGGAACATCCTGACCTGATCGCCCGCCTTATTCTTGGCCTCGACGATGAAAGCTTCCGGCACCACCTTGACATCCGTGTAGCCAGCCTTTGTCAGGTTTTCCGACAGTTGATGGCGCATGCTGGTGGCAGCCGCTTCCGTGGCAGGCGTTGCCGGCTTCGCCGCGCTGTCCACCGGAAGGACCTTGACGTCAGGATACCCCGGCACCGCTTTCACAGCCGGCGCGGTCTGCGCGTAGGAGATCGAAGAGACGGCCAAAAGCATTCCGAGGCCCACCAGAAGTTCCCGTTTCATTTCCATTCCAATCTTGCTTCGGCAACCCGGATCGGGGTGCCTGCCTGATAGGTGACCACGGCATGCTCACAAGATAAGACCTCGGAAAATACTCGACTTTCACCGCGTTGTACAGAAGGCATGTTCGCCGTCCATGATTCCCACTGATTCCGCGTGAACGAGATTATCCCGCCAACGTTGAGTTTTATTCCACATAGGACAATGATCACCGATTGCCAGAACAGTGAGACAAATATGCGATATTTCCTGGATGCGGAGTACAATGGGTTCTGCGGGCCATTGATCTCTCTGGCGCTCGTGCCCGAGGAGCAGCAGGCACCCTCGTTTTATGAGGCGCTCCCGTGTGCTGACCCTGAGGCCTGGGTGGCGGAACACGTGCTACCGGTCCTGCAAACGCGACCTATCTCGCGCACCGAAATGATTGCAAAGCTCGCGGCTTACCTTGGCACTGACGCCGAACCGATAATGATTGCTGATTGGCCCGAAGATGTCGCGCACCTGGCACTGCTTATGGTGACAGGCCCAGGATGGCGGATGCCGTCGCCGCGGATACGATTTGAATTGCTCGACTTACCGCTCTTCGATTCCGCGAGGCTGAGCGATGTGCCACATAACGCACGCTACGACGCGATCGCATTGCGAGGTTACGTTCTGGCGCAAGAGAGTTGACTACGAGATGAATCGGTCGCGCCGTTCATGCCGAACCCCACTCGCGCCCGCTACAATCAGATCGTGCTCGAGACCGATGAACAGGCAGTGCGCGACAGCGCCGGCCAGGTGAGTGAGGCCTTCAGCGCGGTCATCTTCATTCTCGCGGTGTCACGCCAGAACTTTGCTCTTCGCGCCGATCGCCCTGAGCAATTCGTTCCACGACTTCACAAAACCCTTGGCGCCATCGGATTGCAACTGTGTCGCGAGCGCCGTCAGATCGATACCGGCTTTGACGTGCGCGGCGAGTACCGCCTCCGCGTCGCCGCCATCGCGTGGCAGTGCGTGCGCGGTCGCGCCGTGATCCGCGAAGGCAAGCAGCGTTTCTTCCGGCATCGTGTCACCGTGTTCTATCGCCTGGCGAGGGCCGCGAGATCGTGGTTCAGCAGGTCCCCGATGTGATCGATCGTGATGTCGGCCGCCGGGAATTCCGCGAGAACAGCCGGATCCGTCGCGTAATGTCCCTGCCTGGGGAACACGGTTGTGACGCGGTCGCCCCATTCTCGCTTGATCGCGGTCAGAATGCGGAGCTTGTCGTCGATCATGACGTAGTGCATGGCGGGAAAGTGATGCTCCACGTCCGCCAGTTCCAGTTCCTTGTGGACGTAGATCAGCACGTTGTTGCCGAAGATGGACCAAAGACCGGACCGTTCCACCTTTCTGGGCTGGAACACCGCGTCGCCATCCGACAGGATGACAGAGACGCCGGCGAGCTGCGCCTTCTTCACCACCTCAATCGCGTTGTGATAGAGACGCTCCCGGAACGGATAATCAACCAGCCAGTTGGCGATTCGCAGCACCGTCGGATCGTGCACCGCCTCCAGCCGGTAGAGCTCCAGCGCCCCCAGATAGTCGGAATAGCCAAGTTCCGATCGCAGCTTCTCGAAGAGTTCCCAGAACCGCTCGCAGGTTGCCTCGCCGTAATACTTCGACAGGTGGACGGCCAGATCGGCCTGCACCCGATCGTTGTCCAGCAGCGTGTTGTCCACGTCGAACAGAAAGACAGTGTCCGCGATCCCGGTCATTCGGAAGGCGTCTTTGTCTCAACCTTGGTCACGTGCGGGTCACGCCACGGTCCGTCGCCGCCGATCAATTGCGTTGCCTCGTCTGGCCCCCAGCTTCCGGGCTCATACATGTAGAGCGGCGTCACATTATCGAGAATTGGCTGCACGATGCGCCACTGTGCGTCCACGATGTCCTCGCGTCCGAACAGATCACCGTTGCCGTGCATCGCGTCGCCCAGAAGCCGCTGGTAGGGTGGACGGTAGCTGGCGGCCTGCGCGGTGAGCATCAGTTCCGTGTCGTCGCCAACCATCCGTTCGCCCGGCTGCTTCACCCGCAACCCCATCCCGATCGCCATGTCGGGGCTCAGCCGGAACCGCATGTGGGCTGACCCGCCGGGCACCAGTTCGCCAAAGGTTTCACGCGGCGGACGGCGAAATTCCACCGACACCTCGGTGGCGGTGACCGGCAAATTCTTGCCGGTGCGGATGTAGATCGGCACGCCCTCCCATCGCCAGCTTTCGATGAACAACCGCACCGCGATGAAGGTCTCGACGGTCGAGCCCGGATGCACTCCGGGGACGTCGCGGTAGCCGATATATTGACCGCGTACGACGTCGACTGGTTCGATGGGACGAACCGCCTTCAGAAGGCTTGACTTTTGGTCGCGTAATGCCTCGCTTTCCTCGCCCGTGGGTGGATCCATGACGAGGTGCGCCAGGACCTGCAACAGATGGTTCTGTAGCACGTCTCGGTTCGCGCCGGTCGCGTCATAAAACGCGGCGCGATCTCGCACGCCGAAATCCTCGGCCATGGTGATCTGGATACTGCTCACGTGGTCGCGGTTCCAGATCGGCTCGAATATCGGATTGGCGAAGCGTGTGTACAGCAGGTTCTGCACCGGCTCTTTGCCCAGAAAGTGGTCGATGCGGAAGATGTTCTCTTCGGGGAAGTTCTTGCGCAGCATCGCATTGAGTTGTTTGGCCGACGCGCGGTCGTGGCCAAACGGCTTCTCGATGACCAGCCGCGCATCCCCGGCGGTGCTGGACTTCGCGATTCCGGCGGCCACGATGCCAAACGTACTGGGCGGCACCGCCAGATAATTCAGTGGACGCCTGGCTGCCCCGAGTTCGCGATACAGAGCGGCGAAAGTCGCCGGATCGGCATAATCGCCATCGACGTACCGCAACAGCGACAGCAGCTTCTCCTGGGCTTTTTCGTCGACCGGACCATGTTGGGAAAGGCTGTCCTTCGCCCGGTCCTTCAATTGGTCCAGACCCCAGCCCGCTTTGGCGACACCGATGATCGGCACGTCCAGGCCTTCATCGCGCACCAGGCCCAGAAGCGACGGGAAGATCTGCTCATAGGCCAGATCCCCGGTCGCGCCGAAAAAGACCAGAGCGTCCGATGGCTGCGTCATCAATGGTCGTCTTTCGGTTTCTCGACGTGTCCGCCAAATTCGAAGCGCAGCGCCGAGAGCAAGCGGTCGCCGTAATCGGCCTCGCCGCGCGAACTGAAGCGGGCGAACAACGCGGCCGAGATCACCGGAGCTGGTACGCTTTCGTCGATCGCCGCCTGCAGTGTCCAACGGCCTTCGCCGGAATCGGTCACACGGCCTTCGAAATTTCGGAGATCGGGACTTTTGCGAAGCGCGCTGGCGGCGAGGTCGAGCAGCCAGGACGCGACCACGCTGCCACGTCGCCAGACCTCCGCGACCTGCCCAATATCGATGTCATATTTGTAGCGTTCGGGGTGGCGCAGCGGAGTGGTCTCGGCATCCGCCGTGTGAGTCTTCAGACCGACATTGGCATGTTTGATGATGTTCAATCCTTCGGCATAGGCCGCCATCATTCCGTACTCGATGCCGTTGTGCACCATCTTCACGAAGTGTCCCGCACCGTTCGGCCCGCAATGCAGATAGCCCAGTTCGGCGGTTCCCGGGTGGCCTGTCGCGCCCGGGGTGCGTGGCGCCGCTGCGACACCGGGTGCCAGCGATTGGAAGATCGGGTCAAGATGTTTCACCACCTCGGGCTCGCCCCCGATCATGTGGCAATAGCCACGCTCCAGGCCCCAGACACCGCCACTGACGCCGACATCGACGTAGTGCAGGCCCTTCTCACGCATCGCCTCGGCGCGACGAATATCGTCGTGGTAGTACGAATTGCCGCCATCGACGACGATGTCGCCTTTTTCCAGCAATGGTATCAGTGACTCGAGCACCGGATCGACCACGGCGGCGGGCACCATGAGCCAGATCAGCCGCGGCTTGCTCAGTTGCCTGACGAAGTCGGGCAGGCTGGTGGTCCCTTTGGCACCCTTGGCGAGAAGAGCGTCCACCGCCTCGTGGTGGCTGTCATAGACCAGACATTCATGGCCGGCCTTGGTGAGCCGGATCACCATGTTGCCGCCCATCCGCCCCAGGCCGATCATTCCTAACTGGATTGTCTCGTTCCTTGGTTCATGGCCATGGCCGATCAATCTCGGCTAGCGGCGATCGGCCGCGCGCAAGCGTATGGCGTCGATGGACAACGGGTCGGTGTCGGTCGCGTCTCGGATCATC
>JBEKGV010000168.1:0-7488 GCA_050012615.1 Acetobacteraceae bacterium
GGGTTGGCGATCCGGCATCCGCGTTACCCGGTGCTGCCGAGGGTGAGCATGTCGCTCGCCCCCGAACTGATGTATCGCGCGATGGTGCCGGTTGTTGGGCGGCTGATCGCCGAAGGCGCGCGATTTGATGCGATCGATGCGCATTACCTCTATCCGGATGGTGTGGCGGCTGTCCGGTTGGGCCGGCGGTTTGGTTTGCCGGTAGTGGTCACCGCCAGAGGCAGCGATGTCAGTCTCCTCCCTCAATTCACGCGACCCAGACGGCTGATCCAGGAGGCGATCGCGGGCGCCGCCGCATTGATCGCGGTCAGTGCGGCGTTGCAGGAAGCCCTGGTCGAGATTGGCGCACCGGCTGGGAAGGTCACCGTACTGCGGAATGGTGTCGATACTACCCTGTTTTGTCCGCCTGCCGATCGCGCCGCCGCTCGCGCTGCCTTGGGTGTCACCGGGAATTTGCTGATCTCTGTCGGTGCCCTGATCGAGCGGAAGGGTCATCACCGGACGATAGAAGCAATGACCGCGTTGCCCGGTTTTGGATTGATGATCGTCGGCGAGGGACCGGAACGCGATCCGCTGAGCACGCTGATCGCGCGGCTTGGGCTGAGCGGCCGGGTGCGATTGCTCGGTGCCCGCCCGCATGCGGAATTACCGTTACTGTACGGTGCCGCCGACGCATCGGTATTGGCGTCCTCGCGGGAGGGTTGGGCCAATGTGCTGCTGGAATCGATGGCCTGCGGAACGCCCGTGGTCGCCAGCCCGATCTGGGGCAACCCGGAGGTCGTGGGCTCGCCGGCTGCCGGCATGATCATGCGGGACAACACAGCTGAAGGTGTGGCCGAAGGGGTCCGCCGGCTATTCGCGGCGCCGCCCATGCGTGAGGCGACCCGGGCCTATGCCGAGATGTTCAGCTGGGACGAGACGACGACTGGGCAATTGGCCCTGTTTCGCCGGGTGATCGCCGGGGCTGACTGACAGGGGCCGCCTGGTTCGGTAGACTCGCCGCCGAAGGAGTCCCCATGCACGTCGCGACCTCATCCGCGTTCAAGGAAAATGCCCGCCGAGCCCTCGGCGATGCCGGCCTGCAGCGAGCGCTCGCCCGCAGCGGCTCAAGCTTCATCGCCCGGCGCGCCGACGCCGTCGCTAACCTGCCGGAGTTCGAGCAGCTGCGCGACACCGCGCGCGACATCAAGAACCACACTTTGGCGAACCTCGATTTTTATCTGGAGGCGTACGAGGCGAAGGTGCTGGAAGCTGGCGGCAAGGTCCACTGGTGCGCCGACGCGGACGAGGCGCGTGCCGCGGTACTGGCGATTTGCGAAGCCGCCGGCGCTCGTACCGTCACCAAGGGCAAGTCGATGATCGGCGAGGAGCTCGCGATCAATGATCACCTGGAACGGAACGGCATCACACCGGTGGAGACCGACCTCGGCGAGTACATCATTCAACTGCGGCATGAATTGCCCAGTCATATTATCGCGCCGGCGTTCCATTTGAATATGGAGGATTGGGAGGCGGCATTTCGGAAATCGCACACCGACCTTCCGGCGGACCGTGTGTTCACCGAAAGGCGCGATATTCTGACCGAGGCGCGAACCAAATTGCGATCGCGATTTTTGGCCGCCGATGTCGGCATAACCGGCGCGAACTTCCTGATCGCCGAAACCGGCAGCAGTGTGATCGTTACCAATGAAGGCAACGGCGATCTGACGCAGACTCTGCCTCGCGTGCACATCGTGCTCGCGAGTATTGAGAAGATGGTGCCGACGATCGAGGATTGCACATCGTTGTTGCGCGTGCTGGCACGGTCGGCGACCGGTCAGGATTTTTCCGTTTATACAACCTTTTCAACCGGCGCGCGACGGCCGGGCGATCTCGATGGGCCCGAGAAATATCATGTGGTGCTGGTGGACAACGGCCGCTCCGCCATGATCGGGACCGAGTTTCAGGACATGCTGCGCTGTATTCGCTGCGCGGCCTGCATGAATCACTGCCCGGTTTACGGTGCGGTTGGCGGTCACGCCTACGGCTGGGTCTATCCCGGTCCGATGGGAGCGGTGCTGACGCCCGGGCTGATTGGCATCAAACAGGCCGGGCATTTACCGAATGCCTCGACATTTTGTGGTAAGTGCGAAAGCGTTTGTCCGGTGCGCATTCCGCTGCCGAACCTCATGCGGCATTGGCGTGAGCGGGAATTCGAACGTCATCTCACTCCCGCCGCCACGCGATGGAACCTTGGCTTGTGGGCGTTCGTGGCGCGGCGTCCGGCGTTGTACCGGCTGGTTACACGTGCCGCGGTATTGGCACTCGGCTGGCTTGGACGGAAACGCGGGAGATTTTCGAAAATGCCGCTCGCCGGAGGCTGGACCGAGGCGCGCGATCTACCTGCCCCGGAAGGCGACACTTTCTTCGCGCGTTACGCGCGGGAGCAACGATCGCGCTCGATGCCATGACCAAGGAAGCCATTCTGACGGCGATCCGTCGCGGGCTGCGGCGCGGCGCTCTGCCCGAGGATCAGATCGCGATGTTGCGAGGTCGGTTGGAACGGCACCCGCGTCAGTTGATCCCGGCACGCAGCCGGCTGCCGCAACCGGAACAGATCGACCTGTTCATCAGCAACGTCGAGAAAGAGTTCGGCTCCGTCACGCGTGTCGCCGACGACACCGAAATTCCCGCCGCCGTCGCCGATTATCTCGCCGCACAAAACCTTCCTGGGCAGTTGGTCATGGCGCCGCATCCCGAGTTGCGCGCGATCGACTGGTCCGCTCGCCCGTTGCTGGCGATCCGCGAGGGGCGCGCCGAAGGTAGCGACCTGGTCAGCATCCAGCATGGCTTCGCCGCGATCGCCGAGACCGGGACGCTGATGTTGCCATCGGCGGCGGAGCGGCCAACGACATTGAATATTCTGACCGATACCGAAATCGTGGTGCTGCGCGCCTCCCGCATTGTTGGGGCTTACGAGGAGGCATGGGATTTGTTGCGGGCTGAGGTCGGTGCGATGCCGCGTAACGTCATGCTGGTGACGGGCCCCTCACGGTCGGCGGATATCGAGCAGGCGTTGGAACTGGGCGCGCATGGGCCGAGGCGGCTGCATGTGGTGCTGGTGGGGGGTTAGCAAGCGATTCCCGCAGTGTCATTCGTCATCCTCGAGCTTCCCGTTTCGTCATCCTCAGGCTTCCCATTTCGTCATCCTCGGGCTTGACCCGAGGATCTATCCAGGCAGGAACCGCGGTCAGTCGAACGGCACTTAAACCGTCGGTACCGCGATGGATGCTCGGGTCAAGCCCGAGCATGACGGGTAGGCTCGGGCAAAACGGTTGAGTAAGCGCATCGTCACCGAAACGGAGCCGGCTTCGCCTCGCGGAACGGGGTGCCGGCGTCCGCGAGTTCACGCAGCAGCCGCGATGGTGCCCAACGTTCCCCATATTGCTGATGCCAGTTAGCGATCTGGTTGTAGACGTTCTTAACGCCAATCCCGTCAGCCCAGTACATCAAACCGCCGCGATAACGCGGAAAGCCAAACCCATGCAGCCACATCACGTCGATGTCGCTGGCGCGATAGGCTTTGCCTTCCTCCAGAATGCGACAGGCCTCGTTGACCGAGGAGAACAACAGACGCTGCAGAATTTCCGTGTCGGTAAAGGTCTTTTGCGGCACACCCAGTTCCGCTGCGACAGATTTGATGATGGCCGCCACTTCGGGATCCGGGTGCGGGGTTCGATCGCCCTTTTCGTATCTATACCAGCCTGCGCCGGTTTTTTGTCCGTAACGCCCTAGCTCTACGAGCTTATCGGCGATCGGCAGCTTGCGATAGTTGGGATTTTCCGCCGCCCGGCGTCGCCGCCCAGAGGCACCGATGTCAAGGCCGGCGAGGTCGCCGACGGCGAATGGACCCATCGGGTAGCCGAAGTCGACCATAACCTTGTCGACCTGTTCGGGCAGGCACCCCTCTTCCAGCAGAATGACCATTTCGGCATTGAACGGTGCGCGCGAGCGGTTGGCGACGAACCCATCGGTGTTGCCCGCCATCGCGGGGATCTTGCCGATTTGCTTGCCAAGCGCCATGGCGGTGATCAGCGTCTCCGGCGACGATTTCGCACCGCGCACGACCTCGAACAATTTCATGACGTTCGCCGGAGAAAAGAAATGCGTGCCAGCGACGTCCTGAGGGCGTTTCGTCATCGCGGCGATCTGATCGATGTCCAACGCCGAGGTATTCGAGAACATCAATGCGCCCGGCTTCATCACCTCATCCAGTTTGGCGAAGATCGGCTTTTTGACGTCCATTTCCTCGAACACGGCTTCGATGACCACGTCGCAATCCTTGATATCATCGTATCCCTCGACCGGATGGATGCGAGCCAGGCGGCGGTTCATTTCGTCTTCCTTGAGACTGCCGCGTTTGACCGACGTCGCGTAGTTGGACCGGATCCGCTCCATGCCGCGATCGAGCGCTTCCTTCGTCGCATCCATGATCTTCACGTCGTAACCGAAATCGGCGAACGACATCGCGATGCCACCGCCCATCGTGCCGGCTCCAACCACGGCGGCGTTATTGAGGTCCCGCGCCTTCGCGGAAGACGGCATGTCGGGCAGTTTCGCGGCCTCGCGTTCGGCGAAGAAAGCATAGCGCAGGGCTTTCGCTTCGTCCGCGTTGACGAGTTCCTGGAACAGCTCGCTCTCGCGCTGCATGCCTTGGTCGAACGGCATGGTCGCGGCGGCCTCGACTGCGGCGATGCAATAATAGGGCGCCTTTTGGTTGCGGGCACGGCGGGCGATGGATTTACGCATCGCCTCGAAAACTTCAGGTCCGGCCTTGCATTCTTTGTCGCGCACGCGCGGCAACGGCCGGATATCGGCGATCTTTCGTGCGAAAGCGATGCCGCCCTGCCGCAGGTCCGCGCCTTCGGGTAGGACTTCGTCCAGAACGCCGAGCGTCTTTGCTTCCGGCGCCGGAACATGACGGCCGGAGACGATCATTTCGAGCGCGTTTTGCACCCCGGCCAGTCGAGGCAAACGTTGCGTGCCGCCGCCGCCGGGCAGGATGCCGATCAGCACTTCCGGCAATCCGACTTTGGCGGACGGAACGGCGATGCGGTAATGGCAGCCCATCGCGTTTTCCAGCCCGCCGCCGAGGGCATAGCCATGGATCGCGGCGACGATCGGTTTGTCGGAGCGATCCATGACGTCGTAGGTCCGCTCCCCGACTGGGATGCGCTTACGGTTGGCGTCGAAGCCGCGAATATCGGCGCCGGCGATGAAGCTGCGGCCGTCGCCCATGAGGACGATCGCCTTGATTGACGGGTCCCCATACGCCGTGCCCAGGCATTCGATGATGCCCTCGGCGACGCCTGGGCCGAGCGCGTTGACCGGTGGATAGTTGACGATGATGACGCCGATATCGCCGTCTTTCTCAAATCGGACCACGGGGGAGTCGGTCATGGCGGTTCCTCTGTTCTTCGCTCCTGAGGATAGAGGGCGCGACTGTTGCCGTGAAGGTCAGAAAATTCCGGCGGCAAGCCCGGCGGCCATGGTCGCGCCGATTTCCTCGCAGCGGCGAAGGTCGGCTGCACCGATCGTCTTCGGTGCGAGGATCGTCTCGGGCGTCTGTGCGTGGGTGCGGACGATCAACGGCGGTGCGACGGCACGAAGCCGCCAACCGGTGGCAATTCGGGCGATTTGCCGTGCGGCGTTTTCGCCGTCGCCGCCGGCACAGATCAGCGTCGCGTAAGGCCGGCCATTGAGCCTTTCAAGGGCGGGATAATAGCTGCGATCGAAGAAGTCCTTCATGACGCCGGCCATCGCAGCCAGGTTTTCCGGTGTCGCGAAGATGTATCCGCCGGCACTCAGCAGGTCATCCGCGGAGGCATCGATTGCACGGAGCAGACGCACGGTGATCTCGGGGTCGACGGCCCCTTGTGCGGCTGCCTCCGCCATTTGCCGCGCGCCGCCGGTCACGGAGTGGTAGACGACCAGCAGCGTCTTCACTGGACCATCGTCACTGGTTGGGTTCGGCATACGGCTACAGCGCGGCCTCCGCGACGACCCGCATCGCCTCGATACTGGCGCCCTTCAGCACCATCGTGCCGAGATGCCCCGACTTCGCGGCATCCTTCCAGGCCGCGAGCCGATCGCGTATGCGATCCGCCGGTCCGCACAACGAAATCTCATCGATCAATTTGTCGGGAACAGCAGCGGCGGCTTCATTCTTTTTGCCGTCCAGGTAGTAGTCCTGGATGGTTTTCGCCTGGCTCTCGAAACCAAGTTTGATCGCGACGTCGTTGTAATAATTTTTCGCCCGCGCGCCCATGCCACCGATATACAAAGCGAGTTCAGGGCGGATCAGGTCGCGGCAAGCCGCCACGTCAGGCCCGACTTTCACTCGAACATAAGGCGCGACATCGAACCCTTCCATCGTCACAGCCCGTCCGGCCTTCTTCTTTCCAGCCAGAATCGGGTCCGATACGATGTTTGGTTGTTCCGGTGAGTAAAAGATCGGCAGCACTCCGTCGGCGCACTCGCCTGCCGTACGCAGCCCGGCCGGTGTGATCGAGGCGAGGTAAAACTTAAGCGACGGATCGCCATGGGTGATGGAGCGTAATGGTTTGCCCAGTCCGGTGGCGTCGGGACCGGCGTAGGGGATTTCGTACTCCTCGCCTTTGAATACCAACGGTCCTTTACGCTCCAGGATCTGCCGGATGATGGCGATGTATTCCTTGGTCCGGGTCATCGGCTTGCCGAACCGCGTGCCATGCCAGCCCTCGATAACCTGAGGACCGGAGACACCCAATCCGCAAAGGAAACGACCGCCGGACAAATGTTGCAACGTCATCGCGGTCATCGCCGCCATCGCGGGCGTTCGCGCCGGAATTTGCATGATCCCAGTGCCGACCTTCAACTTCGTCGTGTGCGCCAGCATCCAGGTGGCGGGAGTGACGGCATCGGTGCCGTAAGCCTCACCGGTCCAGGCCTGCGAAAAGCCCAGACGCTCGGCTTCTTTGACGCGCTCGATGTCGAGTTTGGGATGGGCGCCCGACATGTCGACGGTGATGCCAAGTCGCATGGTGTCCTCCAGCACATTCGAAGCGTAGCGTGCCGGGAAGTGGCGGAAGGTCAAGCCCTGATGCGGGTCGGAGGTGCCTCACGCGACAGAACTTCGCCGGCGCCAGGAACCTGCTGTCTTGCCCGCGATCTCAACCGTTCATTCACAACTTGAGGGGATAACGGAAATGCCGGCGGGAATCACCCCGCCGGCACAACCCCGGAGGTATGCGATGAACGTAACTCATCTCACTCTCCCGTTGAAGATATTGACGATCCTTGAGCTGTTAATCAAGGCCCTCGTCATTTTTCTGACGCAGTAGGAGGAACGGGCCGGGCCGTTCGCGGGCCGGTCCACCTCCGGGGCGCTTCATCGCATACGACGCTATGCGCTCTCGCCAAAGTCGCGCGCGCCATCAACCGGTCATTCACCCATCGCGGGGATAATAA
>JBEKGV010000169.1:0-10554 GCA_050012615.1 Acetobacteraceae bacterium
GCCGGAGACCTTGTATGAGTTTTGGTTGAACTTCCCGCCGGCGTGCAGCCGTGTGAGCACGACCTCGGCAGCTGAAATTCCTTCTTCCTGGTGGATGTCGATCGGGATGCCTCGACCGTCGTCGCGAACCGTGACGCTGCCGTCGCCATTCAATGTCAGTTCGACTTTGGTCGCATATCCTGCCTGGACCTCGTCGACCGCGTTATCGATGATCTCGAACGCCATATGGTGCAGTCCGGACCCGTCATCGGTGTCGCCGATATACATTCCCGGGCGACGCCGAACGGCGTCCAAACCTTTCAGGACGGAAATCGACGCGGCATCGTAAGCATCACCGTTTTCGGGCGCGGAATCGGGGGGTGTTCCGGCGTTGTCTGACATGCCGACTGGGGACTCCTGATGGCGATCTGTGTACTATAGACTCTTAGCACGTACCGCCTTCGGAGGACAGGGGAGACCGCTTTAAAAACCCCAATTCCGCATGCAACATTCCACCTTCTGTCCGCCACGCATCGGCGTGGTCCGCGAGCGGTAGAAACGTCTCCACATCCGTTCCGGTCATGATGACCTGCGCCGGCGACTCGCGTAGAGCCTGGAACAAGGCCGCGCGCCGCTCCTCGTCCAAATGCACCGCCGGTTCATCCAACAGCAGCAGGGGTGCGAACCCTCGAGCCTCGGCGATCAGGCGCGCATGACTCAGGATCACGCCGATCAGCAGTGTTTTCTGCTCCCCTGTACTGGCAAGGCCGGCTTCGGTCCGGCTCGCCAGATCCGTCAGGGTCATGTCTGCCCGATGCGCTCCCAGAAGCGCGGCGCCGGCAGCGGCATCGCGGGCGCGGTTCGCGGCCAGCGTGGCGCGCAGCCAGTCTTCGGCCTCCAGCGCGGGGGACAGAGCCAGCCGGTCGGCGATGGCGCTAACCAGGCCGATCCGAGCCGCCGGAAACGCCGAATAGACCCCACCCCTGGGCGGCACGTCGTTCAACCGGCGCACCAGAGCCATCCGGGCTGCCGTGGCCGCCACACCATGGCGTGCCATTGCGTCCTCCAGCCCAGAGAGCCATGCCGGCTCGGCACGCCCCTCCGCCAACAGCCGGTTGCGCTGGGTCATCGCCCCGTCGTGAGCCGCGACCTCGCGTGCGTGGCCGGCGTCCAAAGCCCAAACCAGGCGATCCAGGAAGCGGCGGCGGCCGGACGGACCGTCCTGGAACAGCCGGTCCATCCTGGGGGTGAGCCAGATCGCGGCCATCCGGCTCGCGATCTCGGTCTGGTTGCGGGGGGCGGCGCCGTCGAGCCGAAACACGCGCCGGTCCCCGGCGCCGTCCGGCGCGGTGCCTGTACCGATGTCCGCCTCACCCGACACCGTCGAGAACCGGCCAGCAACAGCCCATATGCCGGAACCGCCCCGGCGCGGCAGATCGGCCCCGCGGGCGCCGCGCAGGCCGCGTCCCGGGACCAGCAGGGAGATGGCTTCCAGCAAGTTGGTTTTGCCGGAGCCATTCGGTCCGACCAGAACACTGATTGGCGCCCGCGGCCGCCAGGTCAGCGTCGCATAATTGCGAAAATCGGTAAGAGTGAGACGATGCAGGCGGAGCACGCGGCAAACATGGCAGTGGACAGTTCGGGACGAAAGAGGGCGTGATGGCCCGACTCGGGCCCTTCCCGGGAGAGACGGCACAAATGCCGCCTCTCGGATTACAAAGATGAAATAAACATAAAAGATCGTGTCTCCAGATGGACACTGGGTTGTATTGGGACCGCCCGGACACGTCGACCTATAAACCTAAGTATCACAAATGCTTTCGGGCAATTCTGGCCATGGCAATGCAGTTCTACTGTCATCAAAACGATGTCGGACAATCACATCTTGTATATCATACAATGAAAAAGAGATGAATTGGCAGTCTTGCGTCCAATGGATTGAGCCTCTATTGCGGATTGATGCAAACGAGACGCCCCATGATGGGACGCCACCGGATGCGTTCACTTCTGTTGACCTTCGCCATGCTTTCGGCGGCAGGTTTCGACATGCCTGGTTGGGCAAAGAACGCAGATGAAGCGGTCGATCAAACCGCCTTGGCGATTCCTCGCATAGGTATGCCCGGCGCCCGAAGTGTCGCTTTGCCGCAACCGCTATCGCCTGGTGATGTTGCCCGGATCAGGCGCATTTTCGCTCTGCAACGCGTTGGTTCCATCACTGCTGATGCGACCCGGGAGATGGAGGGCCTGGAGAGCAATATTCTACGCGGCACGATCCTCGCCCACCGGTATCTCGATACCGCATACATTCCTCAGCCTTCGGAACTGGCCGCCTGGCTCGATCAGTACGGCGAACAGCCGGATGCGCCCGCGATTCGCGCCTTGCTGGAGACAATCCAACCGATCCGGCAACAGGTCTCCATGGCGGCCCTTGCCAAATCCGAAGCGAAACGTGGTCCTGGAGCCGACGCCGGCATACCGGCACGCACTCTCCTGGTGCAAAACAAGGACGAGGCGGCAGTCGCGGCCGCGATGGCGCTTTTTGCCAGCGGGGCGCCCAAACCTCAGGCGGCCGATTCCCTTTTCGCCGGTGGCGTGGCGGCCTGGCGCCTCAACGACCTGGCTACCGCCAGACCCCTGTTCGAAGCCGTCTGGCATGCCGCCGACACCACGTCGTTGCGAGCGGCAGCCGCGTTCTGGACATCGCGCGTGGCGGCGAATGAGCGCGACCGCGGCAGCCGGCTTTTTTGGTTGCGGCGAGCAGCGAAGGAAACCGGGACATTCTACGGCCCGATCGCTCGTCATGCTTTGGCCCCGGTGTTGCCCTGCGTGCCGTCCATGACCGTCAACAGACCCGTGGTAACCAACGCGGACGTCGAGGCGTTGATGGCGACCGGCGCCGGTCAGCGAAGCTTCGCTTTGCTCCAGGTCGGCGAACAGGCGCGGGCGGAAGCCGAGATGCGCTCTTTATGGTTCGACTCAGGACGGCAACCTGTACTGGGCCGTTCATTGATCCTTGTGGCGAAGGCCGTCGGCCTCACGCAGTTCGCCGATGAATTGCGCAACGAGACGAACGCCGCGGAGGCCGCTCTCGGTAAATTCGAACTGCCCTTGCTGCGGCCGGCCGGCGGATTCCGCATGGATCCGGCTTTTGTCTATGCCGTGGTCCGGCACGAGTCGAACTTCCAGCCACTCGCCGTGTCGTCGGTGGGCGCGAGGGGCCTGATGCAGGTCATGCCGGCGACTGCCGTTGGGATCGGAGCGATCGACGATGGCGAGTCCGACCGGTTGGACGAACCGTCCATCAATCTCGCGATCGGCCAGCGCTACCTGATCCGGCTCGCGGACAATCCGATGGTTGGGGATGACCTTCTCAAGCTGATCGCCGCCTACGGCCAAGGTCCCGCGGGAATGAACCATTGGGCCGCCGGGATCCGCGACCATGGCGATCCATTCGTTTTTTTGGAAGCGATCCCCAGCCCAATGATGCGCCAGTTCGTCGAGGACGTCCTGACGTTCCATTGGCAATACGCCGCTGCTCTCCGCCTGCGAGCCAGCAGCCTGGATGACCTCGCCACCGGAACCTACCCGAGATTCACACCGATCGAGGCCACACCAAATGGCGTGAGAGCACCATTGCCGGCATGCGTTCAGCGGCCGTGAAGGGTTGAGCGAAAGATTGGCGGCCCACGGCACGCGAGATCAATTTGCTACCCTCGCCTGGGGGCAAACCCGGTATACCATGCGACATGACGCCAGGACGCACATGCCGCTCGCTTCGCGCTCGACATCCTACAACGAAATCGATTGGGCCAACGCGAGGACGCCGCCCGGTATGTGAGTCCGAGCGTTGAAACAGCTGCGACAAACCGGTGAGAACCGTTCGGCGGCCGCTCGAATCGAGGCTCTGGATACGACAATTTTCGCCATCCAGCCCGGAGACTATGCCGATCGCACATCGTTCCTGCGAGTCCAGCGACTTATCCGCACGCTTGAACCGGCCTACCAATACCTGGAAATTGGCTCTGACCTTGGAGCTTCGCTTTTACCGCACCTGCTCGACCCGAATTGTGGCGGGGCAGTATCAATCGATCCCCGGCCCGAACTGCAACCCGACGAGCGAGGCACGGACTTCCATTATGTCGGCAATTCCACCGCCCGCATGTTGGCCGAGCTTGGCAAACACGTGGATCCGATCGAACTCCGCAAGCTTTCCACTATCGAAGCCGACGCGTCGGCCGTTGGTTCGACGCTATCCAGCATCTACCCGCATCTCGTACTCATTGACGGTGAACACACGAACGTCGCGGCGTTCTCGGATTTCCTCGCAAGCCTGTCGTTCATCGCCGACAACGCGATTATTACGCTCCATGACGCCGATCTGATCAGCGATACCTTGCAAATCATCGAGAGATTGCTGATCGACCGGCAGACCCGTTACAAAATGGTGATTCTGCCGAGTTGCGTCGCGGTGGTCGGTTTCGGCGAATGCATCCGCGCGTTGGAGACCGATCTCGAGCCGCATGCCGAACATAAGCAGGCATATTTCGCGAATGCGCGGCGTCATCGGCACAGGGCGGTGGCCGACGCCGTCATTGGAACGAGCGAGGGCCTGCGAGGCCGCGACGTCTCCGAGCTCACCGCGTGGACCACGGACATCGAGAATCGGCTGGCCGCCGCGGAAGTCTTCTCTCACGGTATGCCTGACCAATTGAACGCGGCAAACGCTGAGATGATCCGTCTCCGGAGCACGCTTTCGTGTGTTGAATCGGCCGACGCGGCAAAACAGTTGCGCATAGACGCCCTCACCAACAGCACCTCCTGGAAAGTTACCGCTCCCGTGCGGGCTGCCGCGCGGCTGCTCAAAGGCCGGTTCACATGACACGCTGTCTGACGATTGATTCCGACAAACACGTTCGCAAGCCGTAAAGCCGCGGCCGGCAGGGCGCATCCGCTCGCCGCGAGATGCACCGCGCGATGCCTGTTGTCTTGATGATGCCCAGCTAATATCGAGTCACTTCTGTCCAATCCTGGCGTGGACCAGCCGTCGCGAAAATTGGCGCCGGAGTTTTGGCAAGTACTGACGAACGAACAGACGAGCCGAGCCACTTAGTCGCGCTAACTCCAGGTTGACCTCGGTAAGATTGGCGACGCTCTGATCCAGCGTTTCCCGCGTCGCAGCCAGCGTCGCACCGGTTTGACCGAGCGTCGTCCGCGTCTGATCGAGAGTGACGCGGGTCTCACGAAGCGTCGCCTGGGTCTGACCGAGCGTCACCTTTGTTTCGTTGAGGTCGTTACGAGTCCCCGCCAAAGTGACGATCGCGTCGTCGAGTTCGTTGCGTGTACAGATCAGGTTCAGGGTGCTTTTTCGTTCGGCCTCAGTTCGCTCGCGTAAGTGCGCTTCGGTTGCCCGCAGTTGGACCACGATCGCCCGCAACTCCATGTCCTTGAGGCTGTTCTGGAGAGGTGCGGCCTCGCAACGTTCACCCACCCTGACCGTCTGTGCTACGTCGAACTGACGTGTTCCATTTTGGCTCATAACGCCGGCGCGAGCCTGTCGCCGCTCGGTCGCGAGAGTGAGATTTTTCTGTGCGATCTGAAACATCTCGTTCCCATCGAGACCGCGTTCCGTCTCCCAGGCCTTCAATCGATCCACCATATCGTAAATGGCCCGCAGCAAAGCGACCGCGGCAGGGTAGTCGTTGCAGGAAGGATCGGCGGTTCGCTGCATCCAGAAGTCTATCTGGTCGTGAGCGAATCGAATTAGGTTAACCTCTCCTCCTTTCGACTGAACGCGATCCGGCCTGCTGGTATAACGGTTGGTGCGCTCGATCCAACTCGCCACATCGCGATAGGACAAGTGATGGATGCAGACGCCACTGTCCACGGGAATGTTGGCGATCCGGTCGGATTGCAGCGCCACACCGCCATGCACGGTCGGAATGAATTCGACAGCGCCTCTTCGAAACAGGCGATGATGCACTTCCGGCCAATAGTAAGCCCTTTCGTCGTGTACGCCGAGGATGTAGTGGCGCAATGGTATCGTGAGAATGTCCGCGTTCCACTCGCCCAGACTGTTCCCTAAACACGGGCCACTCTCGGGAGACAAAATCTCATCGTCGTCGAGAAACAAAATCCACTCATGCCGGCACAGCGATACCGCGAACGCCCGGGTTTCTTCGACGGTCGGCGACCATGGCACGACCTCGACCCGGTCCGCGTAGCGAGCCGCGATGGCAACCGAATCATCGGTCGAGGATTTGTCGATAACGATCAGTTCGTCCGCGAA
The DNA here is from genome assembly GCA_050012615.1 of Acetobacteraceae bacterium. Taxonomy (GTDB): domain Bacteria; phylum Pseudomonadota; class Alphaproteobacteria; order Acetobacterales; family Acetobacteraceae; genus Rhodopila. The sequence continues at coordinate 6,266 of JBEKGV010000169.1, forward strand.
TGACACCGCGCGAAGACAGGTTTCGAGCAAAGACGCCCGATTGTAAGCGATGACGAACGCGCTGAGTTTTTCACGCATGGCCGTCGGCTGGCTTGTCCGATGAAGGTACGGATTGTGGGCGGCATTTATTAAGAAAGCCTTGAGAGTCGATACGTTATCCGAACCAACGCCGCCAGGACCGGGGAATATATTGACACAGGAAACGGAACAGTGAGCCGCTCACCCGCTCAAGTTCGGAATTGGCCTGGACGAGGGCCGCGCGAGTGTGGGTCAGGTGCACCGCGGTGGCTCGGGTATCCGCTTCGGATTGCTCGGCGGCCCGTTGCGCCGCCTCAATGGCCGCGCGCGCGGCCTCGCGTTCGGACTCCATGGCCTCTCGCGCCATCGCCTCGGACACGCGCAACCGGACCAGTTCCGCTTCCTGTTCAGCGATCCTGATCATGTCGACCTCGCTTCGTTCGACCAGCAAGCTGACCGGGGCCAGCCTGGGAGTCAGTTCCGACGCGATCGCCATCAGATAGGGAGCCCTGGGCAGCGCGGTGTCCAATGAGAAAGTCTGCTCATCGGCCCGCTCGAATATCAGCGGGGAAATCGAGGCCGGCTCCTCGGGGATGAGGCCGGACACCAACATCGGCCGTTGCCGGACCAACGTGACATATCGGAAATGACGATGCAGCAGATCGAGGAACTCCTCTCGATCGAACTCGCGCACGTGAAATGGGTTAGACGGAGCTCCGGGCGGGCTGAAGACCTCCCGGTCAGGCGTGCTGACGATGAAGCATCCGCCGGGCCGCAAGACCCTGCGCACTTCGGCGACAAAGTCTTCCTGGCGATCGAAGTGCTCGATGGTTTCGAACGACGTTACGACATCGACGGACGCCTCGCTCAATGGCAGAGACCGCGCATCGCTCTGGACGAAACACAGGTTGGGGCGAGGGAAATTCGCCGCCGCGTTGCGCGCCGTGGCTCCGGAATACTCCACCCCCACCACATGCCGCGCCACCTGGGCCAGTTGCGCCGCGCCGTAACCCTCCCCGCTGGCGACATCCAGCACGTCCCGGTCGCGGCAAAACGCGCGGGAGAACAAGTAACGATGATAGTGCTCGACTTCGATCTGACCATGAACGGAGGCAGTAAGACGCTCGCCGGTAAATGGCTCCGGGTTCGCGGCCCTCACGTGCTGCTTCGCCGTCCGGCATCAGCGCGAGAAAGCGATCGAAACAGCGTAAGGCGGCCGAGAAACGATCCAGTTTCTGGTTCAGAAGCGCCACCTGCTGCCACAGGCTGGCGTGATCGGGGGCGATCCGCAGCATGTCCTCGGCGCAGATCAGGGCGCCCTCCGGATCGTTGGCCATCAACCGGCGTGTCAGGATGTTGTTCTGTAGCCGCAGCAGCACCCGCCGTGAGCTCATAGGCCGCAAAAGCCCGGGCCGGAGTTCGGCCGTATTGCCTTCGACCTGTTTCAACAGGGCCCGGAGGTCCTTGCTGGTGAGCGGTGTGCCGCCATGAAACACGTCGAGCACCGACTGTCCGCCTGCCCCTGGCATCGCGATCAGGAAATGGGCCGGAAAATCGACACCATGAGCGGCCCATCCGGCGGCATGAGCCGTGTGCAGCCACAGAACGCCCAGTGCGACGGGAAGCCCGCGCCGGCGCTGAATGACACGGATCAGGTTGGCGTTGACCAGGTCGTCGTAAGTTTTGTCGTCGCCTCGATACCCGAAGCGCCCACCCAACAATCCCGACAACCCGACAGCCCTGGCAGCGAGGTCGGACTCGTCGATCGTCTCCGCCAGAGAGCTCGCCGCCCGCGCCAACTCACTCAGGTGCGCTCTGGCCGCTTCCCAGTCGCCATCGGGCGCGTCAATGCGTCCGAACTGCAAAGCAGCGTCGCCAATGTCGATCTCCGTGTCCGGGAGAGTCCCGATCGCATCGAGAGCGTCCCTGGGATCGAGCATTGGCTGACCTCACCTGAGCCGGAGTGCACTACTCCGCCGCCGTTTCCGGAAGATAGATTTCCTTGCCCTTGGCCACGAACTCCTCGCTCTTGGCCTGCAGGCCGGTCATCCGCTCGGCTTCTGCCCGCAGATCCTGGGTGATCTTCATCGAGCAGAACTTCGGCCCGCACATTGAGCAGAAATGCGCGACCTTGTGGGCTTCCTTGGGCAACGTTTCGTCGTGGAACCGGCGCGCCGTGTCGGGGTCCAGCCCGAGGTTGAACTGATCTTCCCAGCGAAACTCGAAGCGTGCCCGGCTGATCGCGTCGTCGCGCAGCCTGGCCGCCGGGTGACCCTTGGCGAGGTCGGCGGCATGGGCGGCGATCCGGTAAGTGATGACGCCGGTTTTCACGTCGTCGCGATCGGGCAGGCCGAGGTGCTCCTTGGGCGTGACATAGCAAAGCATCGCCGTGCCAAACCAGCCAATCATCGCCGCGCCGATCGCCGAGGTTATGTGATCGTAGCCCGGCGCGATGTCGGTCGTCAGCGGGCCAAGCGTATAGAACGGTGCCTCTCCGCATTCGCGGAGCTGCTTGTCCATGTTGACCTTGATCTTGTGCATGGGCACATGACCGGGCCCCTCGATCATCACCTGGCAGCCTTTGTTCCAGGCGATCTTGGTCAGTTCGCCGAGAGTCTCCAGTTCGCCAAACTGCGCCGCGTCGTTGGCATCGGCATTCGAACCGGGCCGCAGACCGTCACCGAGCGAGAATGAAACATCGTACTTGCGCATGATGTCGCAGATCTCATCGAAGCGCTCGTATAGGAAACTTTCCTTGTGGTGCGTGAGACACCAGCGCGCCATGATCGAACCGCCGCGCGACACGATCCCGGTGACCCGCTTCGCGGTCAGCGGCACATACTGGAGCCGAACACCGGCATGGATGGTGAAGTAATCGACGCCCTGCTCGGCCTGCTCGATCAGCGTGTCCTTGAACACCTCCCAATTGAGTTTGGCGGGATCACCATCGACCTTCTCCAGCGCCTGATAGATCGGCACGGTGCCGATGGGCACGGCGGCGTTGCGCATGATCCAGCCGCGAATGTTGTGGATGTTCCGCCCGGTCGACAGATCCATCACGGTATCGGCACCCCAACGGGTCGACCACACCAATTTCTCGACCTCTTCCGCCACTCCGGACGTGACCGCCGAGTTGCCGATATTGGCGTTGATCTTCACCAGGAAGTTACGGCCGATGATGACCGGTTCGAGTTCCGGGTGGTTGATATTGGCCGGGATGATCGCACGGCCGCGGGCGATCTCATCGCGGACAAACTCGGGAGTGATGAACGGAGGAATTTCAGCGCCGAAACTTTCGCCGTCGGCGATCCGAGCCTCGGCCTCTTCAAGCGCCCTGATGCGGCCAAGGTTTTCGCGATGCGCGACGTAGATCATTTCCTCGGTGATCAGGCCGGCACGAGCAAATTCGAACTGCGTCACCAATTGTCCCGGCTTCCCGCCGTAAACCGGCAGTTCCGCAGGGCAGGCCGGAACCAGCTTGTCGTCGCCGATGTTGCCGTTGTCCTCAGGCTTCACAGCGCGTGGCGCGATCCGATCGAAACCGCGTTTGGCGAGCCATTCAGCGCGCACCGGCGGCAAACCTGCCTCGAGATCAATCGCGACCCCGGTGTCCGTGTAGGGACCTGAACAGTCATAGGCGCGATAAGGTTCTTCACGCGCCGTTGGATCCAGCGGGATCTCGCGGAACGGGACACGAATATCGGGCCGCCCAGTGGGGGAGGTGTAGATCTTGTGGGAGCCGACGATCGGGCCGGTCGTTACCTGACTCGGGCGGGCGGCGGACTTGGACTGGACCGTCATGGGCGTCTCCTCATCATTCGGGCATGCCGGATGGAAGGAGAGTCGCTTGTGCTGGCTCCCGTCCCTCCGCCGGCATGACCCGGTTCAGGTTCAAGGGTTTCCGCACCGCCGGCTGGTTCCGGTCTCGCGGCCTCTCAGCCCCATCGGTGGGGCTCCCCTCGGTAGAGCCAGACGTTGGCCTGGTTTAGGGGTGGGTGTCAAACGTGCGTCATCTTCGGGATGCCGGTTAGCGAGTTTTTAAGTCGGGCGGTGGATGGTGTTGCCGGGCCACGGTACTGGGCGCGGCTCGGGGGGGATCGCTCTGGGGGACTGTCCCACTTCGCGCGCGGTTTGGCCGCGGAAGAATTTTTTTAGCCGCGGGTGCGCCGGGAGACCGGCAAGAGGAGAGGGTGAGAATCCCTTACGATGAAAGGCATAGCGAACCACATCGGCCCCGGGTCATGCGTGTCGCACCGTGAGGTGTGGCGCGA
>JBEKGV010000170.1:0-9310 GCA_050012615.1 Acetobacteraceae bacterium
CGTGGGCCTTTTGGGTCAAGGCCTGCATCGCGGCGAGATGTTTGCGGGCAGCGTCAAGGTCTTGGTTTCCCACGGCAGCGATGCCGCTGAGTTGCTCCTTCAATATCTGACCTGCGATCTCGGCCAGTTCGTCGCCGGGATCGTCCGCGCCGCCCAATTTATCCGAAATCCAGGAAACGGCTCGGTTGACGCGGCCGCCACCGGCGAGCTTTTCGTGCTCCGTTTGAAGACTCGCGATATCTTCCATTTCCAATTGCATCGAGTTCAAAACCCGCTTCGCCTCGGCCTGCACCTTGGCCGCGTCGGCATCGGCGGACGAAGCCGCACCGTTCGGGGAAGGCTGGGCCGGCGCCGCGGCTGCGGTGGGAGGCGGTGGTGCTGCCTCGGCCGGAGGTGCCGCTGGCTTCGGTTTGGCGCTTCCCATTTTTTGTGACTTGTCTTGCTCAAGGCTGATCGCAATGATCTTCTTTTCTTTAATATCGAGGACGTGACCATGTGTGGCGCACAAGAGATGCTCCGCCGGCCCCGGGACCTTGCCCTTAACCGGCTTGCAATCAGGAAGCATGGCGCTGCCGGGCAGGGATTGGACGGTTGTCTTGATTGCGTCCCCTACGGCGCCCAGGTCAATACCCAGGAAGCTGGAGGTCCAGGAATTTTGTTCCGCGGTTGGCATGTTGTTCCGGCTCCCCTCTTCAGCAGAGTTAAGCGCAGGAGATGAGACCCTGTCCAAGGAAAAATCAAGCGAGGGGGGCACGCGCAAGTCTCCCCGCCGGAGCGGAGAGGTGTGCGGCTAAGGCTGGGTAACAGACAACGGCCCGGCCAGGTAACAACGGCTGATATGCATGTTGTTTCCGCCGTTCGTTTGTCCGGATTTCTTCCTATAGACCAGCCGCGGCAGTGCGCCAGGATAACGGATCGCCGGTCACGGCCTGGAACATGCGCCTTGGCTTGAGCCTGGTCCACAAGCCGCGTCGTAGGGTGGCGCTTCGCGACTGGCGCCGGAAGCTGTCCTGACCTGACCACCAGGGGTCGCGCCAAAGAACGGGAAGGATAACCCGGTAGGCGGAACGTGCGCGCGAACGGGGTTGGATTGACCGTCAACGACGCCTCTCGCCAAGGGCGGCTTCCTGAACAGTGACCTGGGCATGACGCGGGTCCAGAAAGAATTGCCACCCCAGCAACTCCAGCATCACGTCTCCCGTTGTTTTGCCTTCGCGATCTTGTCGGTGAGCTTCCGCAGCAGCGCCGAATTGAGCATGTCCGTGTCGACCATGCCGGCGAGCACTTCCTCGACCGATCCGTCGCACAGCCAGTCGACGATCCGCCGCACCGCCCGCGCCGCCACGTCCCGCCGCGGCTCCGATGCCTCGAACACGTAGGTTCTGCCTTCGACGGAGTGGGTCGCGAAGCCCTTGTCTTCCAGCCGGCGCAGCACGGTGCGGACCGTCGACTCCTTCAGATCTCTGGGCAATCGCTCGCGGACCGCCTCCGAAGTCATCGGGCCATTGGCCCAGAGCAGCTGCATGACATCCCGTTCGAGGTGGCCGAGCTCGGTCGAATTTTCCGTCATTTCTCTGCTACCTGTCGTAATGCTCCAGGCTGTAACGAACTCCATCGCCGCTTTCAAGAGCGGGTCCGCGCGCTGAACATGGATTGGCTTGGCTCGCGGTTGACACCGTCCGGACCCTGGCGTCAGCCTGACGCCACGATGCGAAGGAGCCGTCCATGCATGAGCCCGAAAGCGGACGCGCGGAAGCGAAGGTCGTTCGGTCGGCCGATGTCGAGCCGATCAGTTTTGGCCCACTGGCGGAATACAGGCGCCTGACGGGGCAGGACGGCTTGCCGGTCTTCACCGGAATTCAGACCTGTGCCCCCGGCTATGCGACCCCGCTCCACTGGCATCCTTATGTAGAGTGCCTGTTCGTGCTGGAAGGCGAAATGGAAGCCTCTCTGGAGGGCCAGGAGGCTGCCCGTTTGGGGCCCGGGGACATGATCGCGCTGCCGGCCGGCGCGCCGCATGTTTTCCGGACCTTCGGCGATCGGACGCTGCGGATCCGTGCGCGACGACATTCGGCACACTTACCCTGGCAGGTATGCTCAGCGACCCGCTGATCAAAGCGGTGATGCGCAGCGATGGCGTGTCCGAGGGTGACCATGCGGCCTTGCTCTATCGCGTGAAAGACCGCCTCGCAGAGCGCCAACCGTCGCTCCAACTGGAGTTGGAAGTCGCGGACATCCTGGGCTGACGGTACGCGAGGGGGTGGGGGCGGCGACACCGGTCCCCCCTGGAAACTTCACGCATTGCCAGGCGATGGACGCGATCGAGGAACGCCTGGCGTCAGCAGACCCAATCACGCGGCCAAGGCGCTCCATGCATTCGGCTAATTTGCTGTTCAGCGCGGTGCATGAGTGCTTGAGCGGCTGTTAGTACACCTGACAAACAGGGCGCGCCAACGAATTACCGCTTCACTGTTCCCTCATCCCGAGCCGTCCCGTCCGGCAACTGGAGTTCGAACACCGGATAACGCACCGCCAGATCGTCGAACGCTTACTCTGGAGATCCTTTCGGTACCGGAAAGAGGCGCTGAACCTCTCTCGCGAAGCGGTCGAGGTAAGCCTTGAGCACCGGCGGACGCATCGCGGGCGGAAGTTCGTGCACGGCGTATCGATCTCGGCGCATGGCGCGGGCGAGCACGATAAGCCCGGACGCGCGAGCGTTGCGAACCCAGTTGGAATCGCCACGCACGCAGACCAGATAGCGGCGCCCATTCAGCTCGAGCACGTCGACCGGCAGCGAAATTGTTCTGCCGCTCCTGCGCCCCTGGACCTCAAGAACGTAAAAGTGACCGCGGATCAGACCGATGCGAATGAGCGAAGCGAAGATGCGCCCAAACACCCGTTCAATGGCGCTCGGTCTGAGGAAATTTCGAGTACTCTCTTGCATCGACCTTTTCTCCGGCAAGGCGGTGCGGAGCCTTGCACCACATGAAGCATGGGCCGAGGCCCCCGCGCCTTCCAGGTCCACCGCGTCTGACGGACATTCCAATCTGATCTATGCTGTTCACTTCAACCGGCAGGAGCGCACGATGAGCGATAATCGAGAACGTCAGGCAACGGAACCAGGCCAGGTGCCAATGACCACCTCGGCCCGAGCACCAGCCGTACGAAGCGAAGGAGCCGTTGCCATCGGTGCGACGGTGATAGGAGCGCTCGCGTTGGGCGCATTCGCGGTGGGTGCCCTGGCCATCGGCAAGCTGGCGATCGGACAACTCTCCCTGGGCCGGACACGGATCCGAAGCGGTCAGATCGATCATTTGCGAATTGCACGACTTACCATCGAAGAATTGCAGGTCCAGCGTGTGACGCGAGCGCGATAGGGCTCGCGCGGGCAAACACGATCCGCTCAGACGCGGGGGCATTGCGCACCCCGATCGTTTTTGTACGTTTCGCGTCTACAGTGTTCTATTCCGTCCGAAGGAAGGCGCGATATGAACCAGATCACCAAACGACTGGAGCAAGCCCTCGACACCGTGCGCGCTCTGGCACCCGACCAACAGAACCTGTTGGCCGTCGAGTTGATGGCGCGTGCTCAGGCTCTCACGCGCTTCCCGTCCAGCCTCGACGCCGAGGAACGCGCTGAGCTCGAGGCCGAACTCGCCGCCGCCCGCCGCGGCGAACTGGCGACCGATGCCGAGGTGGCGGCGATGTATGCGAAGCATGGTCTGTGACGATACGCCTCCGCTGAAGGTTCGGTATCGTCCTGCCGCCATCGTTCAACTGGACTAAATATTCACTTAGGCGACGCCTACTAATTATCGCTTCAGCCGGGCTCTCCCCCGTTCGTCATCACCGGGCCTGACCCGGTGATCTGTTCCAGCACGTTGCCGCGAGAGATCACCGGGTCAGGCCCGGTGATGACGAGGAGCAGTGCGCGTCCCTCGACTCGCTTATTGTTGGGCGTCGCCTTACATCACGCGTGACAACCCGCGTGCCGCGCATCGGGTCACTCGCGCCATTAAAAAGTCGATCGAGCGCCTCTGCTATTTTCCCTATAGCTCCCGGGCGAGCGAAGTGCCTGGCAGTTCGCGAACTGCCAGTTGTACGCTATCCCTATATCATCTTTTATACCGTTGATGACGTGGCGCGCGAGGTGCACGTCCTTCGGGTGCGTCACACGTCGCGGGAACCAGAACACGGCCCCTCTTAACCGCCAACCACGCCGCGATTTCGGCAATTCCACCCACTCCGTCTATGCTTCGCTCGACATTCGGCGACACGCTCTCGCCGCGAACGGAGAAAACCATGGCAACCTACGTCCTCCTGCACGGCGCCTACCAGGGCGGCTGGATCTGGCAACACGTGACCCCGCATCTGCGCGCCGCCGGCCACACCGTCTTCGCCCCCACTCTCGACGGTTGCGCCGAACGGCGCCACGCACTCCGCCCCGGCATCGACACCGAAAGCCAGGCCGCCGAAGTGGCCGAGATGCTGTTCTTCGAGGACCTGAATGACATCGTCCTCGCCGGCACCAGTTGCGGCGGCATGGTCGCCTGCCGCGTCGCCGAACTCGCCCGTGAGCGGATCGGCCGTGTCGTGCTCGCCGACGCGCTGGCCTTGTTCAATGGAGAGGCCGTGGCCGACCACGTGAAACGGCCCACAGCCGTGACCACCTCGCTGGCGACCGGTCCGTCGCCGGAGGACGCCGCCAACCGGATGTTCATCTCCCTCCCCGAGCCCATCAAATCCTGGGCTTTGGCCCGTTACACCCCGCATCCGATCGCCGCGATGCAGGCGCCGGTGAAGCTCGACAGCTTCTGGCGGCAAAACTGGAACGCGTCGGTGATCTGGTGCAAGCAGAGCGTCAATCCGCCGGTCGCCCACCAGCGCCGCGCCCAGGAGACGCTGAAGGCGAGCTGGCATGAACTGGACACGGGGCATTACCCGATGCTGACCGAACCCGGGCGACTCGCGCGCCTGATGATGGCCGGCTAGCACCGCGTCACGGTCGCCCGAGGGACGCGACGTCCGGCCACCCCAGCCCGAGATAGACCGGACGAAACCAACCGACTATCAGGGGCCTCCTTTTCCCGAGACGCCGTGCCCTATGCTGAATCGTTTGCTTGCCGGCCTGGTCGATGCCAGCCGCCGCTATGCCTTGCTCGTCATGGTCGCCGCGCTGCTGTTGGCGGTGCTCGCGGGGGTCGTGGCGGCGACCCATCTCGGGGTCAGCACCGACACCGACCAGATGTTCTCCGCGAACCTGCCGTGGCGCCGCAATGCCATCGAGATGAACAAGGAATTCCCGCAATTCCACGACCTGATCGTCGCCGTGGTCGACGCGAAGGAACCCGAGGAAGCCGACGCCACCGCGAACGCTCTGACCGCCGTGCTGAGCGAGGATCACGCCCATTTTCTGTCTGTCAGACGGCCCGACAGCTCGCCCTGGTTCGACAAAGAGGGGCTGCTGTTCCTGGATTTGCCGCAGCTGACATCCGTCATGGACCGGACGATCGACGCGCAGCCGTTCCTGGGACAGCTGGTGGCGGACCCGACGTCGCGCGGATTGTTCTCGGCGCTCGCGCTTCTGGGCGTCGGCGTCACCCAGGGCGGCGCCAATCTGACGCCCTATATAACCGCGATTGAGTCGTTTCACGAGGTGTTGGCGGACGCGGCCGCCGGTAAGCCACGCCCGCTGTCCTGGCAGGAGTTGCTCGGAGGAGGTTTGGCCAGCCTCGCCGGACAATACAAATTCGTCCTGATCAAGCCCCGGCAGAATTACGGCTCGTTGCAACCTGGCGGGGAGGCGACGGACGCGGTGCGCCACGCCATCAGTCAATTGGAGTTCGTCAAGAGCGGTGACGCACAGGTGCGGATCACCGGCCAGGTGGCGCTGGCCGACGAAGAGTTCGCGTCTGTGGCTCAGGGCGCGGTGAAGGGATTGATCGGCAGCGTGGTGCTGATCACGCTTTGGCTGTACCTGGCGGTGCGGACCTGGCGGCTGATCGTGCCAATTTTGCTGACGCTCGGCCTCGGGCTGATGCTGACGGTGTTGTTCGCCGCGCTGGCGGTCGGAACGCTGAATCTGGTCTCGGTTGGATTTGGCGTGATGTTCGTGGGGATCGCGGTCGATTTCGCGATCCAGTTCACGGTCCGTTATCGCGAGTATCGTCATGCGTCCGGCGATCCGGTGCTTGGGCTGCGACAGACCGGCGCCCGTTCAGGAGTGCAGATCCTGTGCGCATCGCTCGCGACGGCCGCCGGTTTTCTCGCCTTTGTCCCAACCTCGTTTTCCGGCGTCGCCGAACTGGGCCTGATCGCCGGTGCCGGGATGCTGATCGCCTTCGTCTGTACCGTGACCTTCCTTCCCGCCGCGATCTCGCTCTTCAAACCGCGCGATGAAGCGGCCGAGGTCGGCTTCGCATGGGCTCGTCCCCTGGACCCCTGGGTCAAGGCCAATCACCATTGGCTGCTGGGGGTTTTCGTCGCTCTCGCGGCGCTCGCACTCGCCGTGTCGCCGAGACTGACGTTCGACGCCGATCCGCTGCACACCAAAAATCCCAACACCGAGGCGATGCGCACGCTGCTCGACCTGATCACCAACCCGATCACCAACCCTTATACGATCGACATCGTCGCACCCGATGTCGACTCCGCCGGGAAACTGGCTTCACGGTTGAGGAAACTGCCGACCGTCGGGCAGGTGCGCGACATCGAGAGCTTCGTCCCGCACGACCAGGACAAGAAGCTCGCGGTGATCGCCGATGCCAACTCCATTTTGGCCCCTACTCTGACCGCTTCACCGCCGGCCGCGCCGATCACGGCGGATCAGGTGAAACTGGCGGCCAAGGTGGCGTTGGGTCAGATCGAGCCGGCGTTGCCGAAGTTACCCAAAGATCATCCGCTGGCATCCGTCGCCGCCGATCTTCGTACTCTGCAAGACGCGCCGGACAGCGTGGCGATGGCGGCGGACAACGCGTTGACGCTGTTTCTGCCGCTCGAGTTGGATCACCTGCGAATGGCGCTGAGCGCTCAGAAGGTGACGCGCGCGGACATTCCCCCCGACATCAGCCGCGACTGGCTGTTGCCGGACGGCCGGGCGCGTTTGCAGGTGCTGCCGAAACCCGACGTGCGCGGCTCCGCCGGTTTGGCCGAGTTCGTCGATCAGGTCACCCGGATTGCTCCCGACGCCGGCGGGTCGGCGGTCACCATTGTCGCCACCAGCGCGACGATCGTGGGGGCGTTCCGTGACGCGGCGGTCGGCGCGCTGGTCGCGATTCTGATCATTCTCACCTTCATTCTGCGCCGGCCGCTGGATGTCATTCTGGTGGGCGCGCCTCTGGTGTTGTCGGCGATGCTGACGCTCTACGTCGTCGTGTTGCTCGGCTTGCCGCTGAACTTCGCCAACGTTATCGCGCTGCCGCTGTTGTTGGGCGTGGGGGTGTCGTTCAATGTCTACTTCGTGATGAACTGGCGCGCCGGGCTGACCGCGCCGCTCGGCTCGGCGACGGCGCGGGCCGTGCTGTTTTCGGCGCTCACGACCGGGACCGCGTTCGGCTCGCTGGCGCTGTCGGCTCACCCGGGAACGGCGAGCATGGGCGTGTTGCTTCTGATCAGCCTGGCGTGCACGCTGATCGCGAGTTTGCTGTTCGTGCCGACGTTTTTGGCCGCGATTGGTCCACCGCGGCGAGGTGGGTGAAAGGGGGCGTTGGAATGGCTTGCTCCGTGCCGATTTGTTACTTGCTGCACCGGGAATCCGTTGACGGCGTGGAAGGCTTGTTGATGGAGCCCGATTTGGCGTCAGCACTCGCCGATGCGGCGTCCGATCCGGCTTGGCGGGCGATACGCATCACGTTTGGCCGGCAGATCGTGCTGGAGGGCAAGGAACTGGAAACCGCCATCGCCGAGAGGCACGCCGCATGATTACCTTGGAAATCACCGTCGCCGATAATTTGCGTCAGGTGCGCGACCGCATCGCCGGTGCCGCGATCAAATCCGGCCGCAAGCCGGAGGATGTGACGCTGGTCGCGGTGTCGAAAACCAAACCCATCGAGGCCGTGCAGGCTGCTCTTGCCGCCGGCCAGACGGTGTTTGGCGAGAACCGGGTTCAGGAGGCGGCCGAGAAATTCCCTCAGTTGCGAGCGGGCCATCGTTTCAGTCTGCATTTGATCGGCGGCCTGCAGACCAACAAGGCGCGGGATGCGGTGCGGATCGCCGACGTGATCGAAACGCTGGACCGGCCGCGATTGTCGCACGCCCTCATCGCGGCGATGGACAAGGAGGGCCGCCGGCCGTCGTTCCTGATCGAGGTGAACACTGGCGGCGAGGCTCAAAAGTCTGGTGTTCCGCGCGACGATGCCGACGCGTTCATCGCCGATTGCACGGGGCGATTTGGTGATGGTCTGGTAGGTCTGATGTGCATTCCGCCGCACGGCGAGGATCCGCGCCCGCATTTTGCGTGGCTCGCGGATCGCGCGGCGCGGCACGGATTGAAGGTCGTGTCGATGGGTATGTCGGCCGACTATGAGATCGCCATCGAATGCGGTGCGACCCTTGTTCGTGTCGGGACCGCGATTTTTGGCGGGCGAGGGTGAAATTCGCCAATCCCATAAACCCGTCATTCCCCGGCTTGACCCTACCAGATGCACTCATCTGAGGACGCTGGCACGGTCTCAACGAGCCTATCCTGGCGCTCGAGGGGTTTGATCCGGCCACGATGGAAGTGATCACGGCGGATTTGGGTGCCTCATGCGAGTGATGGTGCACGGCGGCAGGGTTAAATTTGATCTGCGTTCATCGGCGTTCATCCGCGGTTAAATTCTTTCTGAGCGGTCAGGCAATGCGGAAACCCGGCGATTGAAGAATTTTAACCACCGATGAACGCCGATGAACGCAGATAAAGGTGTTCCAAATAATCTGTTCAGTCATCCCAAAATCATAAAATGCGCTGGTCAGGATTCATATCGCCATGAGTCGCTGTAAGTCTCGACTTGTATGTTACCCGAGGTGGCAGCGCGTGACACCATGCCTACTTTGAAAGGGTACCCGTCCAATATTGTGTCATCGCCCGACCGGATCGGGGATCGTTTGGGGGGACTTGTCGCGGCACCGTGCGGCCACAGATGGCCAGCACGAGCCAGGCCTTGTCGGGACAACGGATCATCTGATTACCGACGGAAGTGGGTGAAGAGTTCAGGCCCCCAGGCGGACACAGCGTGAAGATCACATCATTTAACCCCTGATAGTCATATTGCCGGTGATCCATCATCGCCTGCACGCGCTCGTACAGTGTTCGATTGATTCCATTTTTATC
>JBEKGV010000171.1:0-7417 GCA_050012615.1 Acetobacteraceae bacterium
CGTGCTCATCGGGTTCTTCGTGTTGTTCGCGATGAACGACAGACCCGCGAAGGCGAAATGGCTCACGGAGCCCGAGCGGACCTGGCTGACCTCCACGTTGGAAGCTGAACGCCATGCGGTCGAGGCCGGCGGCAAATTCAGTGTCCTGCGTGGCATGACCAACCTCAAGGTACTGCTGCTCTCGGTGAACTATCTGGGCATCGTGACGGCGAGCCTCGGCCTGTTGCTGTTCGTCCCTCAGATCATCAAGTCGCTTGGCGCGACGACGATGGGCACGGGCTATGCCACCAGCCTGGCCTATGTTTGCGGAGCGATTTCGATGATCGGCTTCGGCTGGTTGTCGGACCGCTTGGGCGACCGGCGCTGGCTTCTGTGCTTCACTTGCCTGCTGTCGACCGTGGGTCTGGTGATCGCGGGCGCGACGATGGGCACCTGGTGGTCGCTGCTGGGCATGTGCGTCGCGACCGCCGGGTTCTACGGCACCAAGGGGCCGTTCTGGTCAATGCCGACGATGATCCTGACAGGTGCCGCAGCCGCCGGAGGAATCGCGTTCATCAACGCGTTCGGCAATATTGGCGGCGCGCTCGGCCCGGCGATCGTCGGCTGGCTGAAGGACACAACCGGCAGCTATTCGGGTGGGCTCTACGGGCTCGCGGTGTTCACCGGGGTGAGCGCGGTGATCGCTCTGGCCGGGCTCAACATTCAGCGGCGGGTCGGCATAGGGGCTGTGACGGTGGCGGAGTAGAAGCCTCCCCGCGGAACTCGGCGGCTGGGCTACCAGCCTCCGGGACCGCGTCGCACGGTGAACGAGTGGCCTAAACGCCAGAGTTGGAAGCGGAGCACAAGGTAAGCGACCAAGGCCGCACCCAGCACCAACGGCAAGAGCATCACCACGAACCAAAACGTGAGTGCGACAATCAACACGGCGACGGCCAGGACCATCGCGACGATGGCCCAGACCATGATACGCGCTCCGATCGGCGGCCTGGCCAGTGGAGGCGGCGAGACGAACTCCCCCTCCAGCGTCATATCGATGATGTGGTTGTCGTTCTTTGCCATGCGAGGAACGTGGTCCCGTCCTGGCCTGCCTTCAAGCCCTCCCCGAAGCGGCCTATGCTGCCGGGGACATTGGGAGATCCATGACCATGAAAGTCGGTCTGTTTGTCAATTCGCAGTTCCCCGAAGGATATGATGTCGCCGCGCGGGTGCCCGAGATGGTCGAGCAAGTGCGCGTGGCGCGCGATGCCGGGTTCGAATCGCTTTGGTTCCCGCATCATTGGCTGACTTACCCGATGCAAATGCTGCAGATCACGCCGGTGATGGCTTATATCGCGGCGCATGCCGAGGGCATGACGATCGGGCCAAACATCCTGATCCTGCCGCCGCAAAACCCGATGCACGTTGCCGAGGAATCCGCCACGCTCGATGTGCTGACCGGCGGCAATTACGTGCTCGGCCTCGGCCTGGGTTATCGCCAGCCGGAGTTCGACGCGTTCGGCATCCCTCTGTCCGAGCGCGCGCCGCGTTTCAACGAGAGCATTGCTTTAATGAAACGGCTGTGGACCGAGGACAAGGTCACACATCAGGGCCGGTTCTATACCGTGAACGACGCCGGCATCGGGGTGAAGCCGATCCAGGCCGGGGGCCCGCCGCTGTATATCGCCGGTCAGGCCGACGTTTCGGTCAGGCGCGCCGCCCGGATTGGCGACGCCTGGCTCATCGTGAACAGCAGCGGGCTGAGCAAAACCATTCCATTGATGAAGACCTATCGCGCGGCGCTGACGGAATACGGACGAACCGCCACCGATTTCCCGATCACGGTGGAGTGCTATGTCGGCGACCGTCACGCCACCGCGCACGAGGAATGCCGGGAGCCATTGCAATACAAATACAACGCCTACGCCGCGTGGGGGCTGGAGGGCCGTCAAAAGACCGAAACCCCGTTCGAGGAGTTCGCTCGCGATAAGTTCATCATCGGCGATAAGGTTTCGGTCAAAGAAGAAATCGCCAGATATCACGAGATCCTGGGCGTCAACCACTTCATCATGCGCTGCCAGTGGCCCGGCCTGCCCGTCGAACGAACATTGGCGTCGATTAAACGTCTGGGGGAAATCTTCAGCTGAACGGGCGGCACGGCGGGACGTCGTCGATCGCCCTTTCGCGGGGATGATATGCCGTCCATACGGGCGACGTGCTGGCGGCCGAAAAAGCATTACCACTAATACCAGCGGCCGAATGAATTGACCTATTGGCACTGGCCCCAACGCGTCATCACCAGGCTTGATCCGGTGATCTGTCGCGGCACTGTCCCGCGATTGATGGTCGGCTCGGTGGCCGGCCATGACGTGCTTGACGATTGCGTCAAAGAGTCAGTCATTTGGGCGGTCGGTATAAGACACTGTGACACAGAGAAGAAAAATTAAATTTTAAAAATTCTTAGTGCCTTAGCGTCTTAGTGACAATGATTGCTTAAGTAGTCCCAATCACACACCACGAGCGCCATTCATGTTGGCACGCTGGGCCACCGACCTGCCAACCGCGGCGGCCCACACCATCTACAACAGATCCTTCACGGCCTCCTGAAATCCCTTGACCGCCGCCAGATGTTCCGCGGCGGTCTTACCGGCGATCCGCTTATGGTGGTTGTTGGCATAGGTCGTATGAGCCGTCACATGCGTCACCCCGGCGTTTTTCCAGAACGTGACCTCCTTCCGCCAGTCGTCCTTCGTGCCGGAACCCAACGACATCCACACCTCAATCCCAACCTGAGCCGGATCGCGGCCCGCCTCACGCGTCAATGCACGCAGCCTGTCGAACGCTTTCAATGCCGTATCATCCGCGGGGTAAGCCAGCGGCATCCAGCCGTCGCCCCACTTCGCGGTGCGTTGCAACGTGGCATCGACGTGACCGCCAAACCAGATCGGCACCCGGCCCGATTTAGGCCGCGGATTAATCCCGGAATCGTCGATCGTGTGATACTTGCCCTTGAAGGTGACGTTCGGCTCGGCCCACAGCGCCTGCATTACCTGAACCTGTTCCTCCGACCGCTTGCCGCGGTTGTGGAAATCTTCATTCAGGCCGATGAACTCCAACTCATTCCAGCCGACACCGATGCCCAGGCGAAACCGGCCATTCGACAATTCGTCCAGGCAGGCGGCCTGTTTCGCGACCAGCACGGCCTGGCGCTGCGCCAAGATCAGCACACCGGACGCGAACCCGATCTTGTTGGTGCATCCCGCGATAAAACCGAACAGCACGAACGGATCGTGGTACGGATTGACCCACGTGCCAAAGCGCGTCTTATCCTTGTGGCCGGCTGGGTTGCCGCCAAGCACGTGATCGGGTGCCTGAATGAAATCGAACCCAAGGCCCTCGAGTGCCTGAGCGTAATCGCGAACCGCTGCGGGGCCGGTGCCGATATCGGCGATCGGCAATGATGCTCCAAGCTGCATGGTGCGTTCCTTCCTACAAAATATCGGCGACAGCGTCGCGGTAACGGCGCAGCGCCGCCAGATGATCGCTCAGCGATATCCCGGCGATGCGGTGATGGTGCCGGCGGTGGAACGTCGTCGTCAGGCATAAATGCGAGGCGCCCGCCTGCTTCCAGAATGCGGCCTCTTTCCGCCAGTCTGCCTCCGAGCCCGCGCCGCACGATGTCCAGACCTCGATCCCCACGGATTTCGGATCGCGTCCCTCCGCTTCGGTCAGGCGTCGCAATTGGTCGAAGATATCGAGAGCGGTCTGATCCGGCGGATAGGCATTCGGCATCCATCCGTCACCCCACTTCGCGATGCGAGGCAACGTATGTTCGTGATGGCCACCATACCAGAGCGGCACCCTTCCCGACGCCGGCCGCGGATTGATGCCCGCGTCCTCGATCGTGTGGTACTTGCCCTTAAACGTCACATGCTTGTCTTTCCACAACGCCAGCATCACCTGGGCTTGTTCCTCGGACCTGCGGCCGCGGTTGTGGAAATTCTCGTTCAGGCCAACATACTCGACTTCGTTCCAGCCGACGCCGATGCCCAGCCGAAAGCGCCCCTTGCAAAGCACGTCGAGGCAAGCGGCCTGCTTCGCGACCAGTGCGGTCTGCCGCTGAGACACGATCAGCACGCCCGTGGAAAAACCCAGTTTAGGGGTGATGCCGGTCAGATAACTCAACAGAACGAACGGATCATGAAACAGATCCTCTGACGTGTTGCCACCCGTCCAATTGGGCCGTGACGCGATATTGGCGCCCAGTACGTGGTCGGGCGCCTCGACGAAATCGTAGCCGAGGGCTTCCACGCCACACGCGTAATCGCTGACCGTTTCCGGTGCACCGCCAATATCGCCAAATGGCACGAGATGTCCAAGTTGCATGGGAAACACTCCTTACTTTTCGCCCGCGTCCATCACGGCCTTGATCTTCGCGGGGTCGACCGCGATTGGTGGGATGCCCGCGCGCTCCTGCTGCAACAGCGAGCCCACACGAGAGTCACGCGCCTGCCAGCCGCGGTTCATCGCCTCGGTCAGCTCCTGATGTGCGAGGTTCGTCAGACGCATCGGCACGCTGACCTCGCGCGCCAGTTGGCACGCCAGCGAGACGTCCTTGTGCAGCAGACGCAGAGCGAAATCCGGCGGATCATACACACCGGTGAGGAATTGCTTCTGCATCCGGTCGAACAGCCGCGCTCGTCCGCCGGCGCCCTGACGGATCGCGGCGAACAGTTGCAGTGGTTCGACACCCGCTTTCACCCCCATGGTGAAGACCTCGGACAGCACGACATTGACGGCCGCGCCCGCCGCGTTGTGCACCAGCTTGGCGATCGTTCCGGCGCCGATGGGGCCGATGTAGAGCGCCTGATCGCCCATCGCATCGAGCTGCGCCTTGTATTTATCGAAAATGGCCTTGTCGCCGCCAACCCAAATCGCGAGCTTGCCGCTGTTCGCTCCGGACGGTCCCCCGCTGACCGGTGCGTCAAGAAAATGCACGCCCTTCTCGGCGAATTGCGCGTGCAGCGCACGCACCACATCGACCGCATTGGTGGACAAATCGAACCACGCGGAGCCGTGACGAATGCCGTCCATCAATCCGTTCTCGCCCGTGCCGACCTTTTGCACATCGGCCGGTGTCGGCAACGACGTAAAAATAACATCGCACGAGGCGGCGACTGCTTTCGGCGTGTCAGCCCAGGTGGCGCCGGCGTTGAGGTGGCGTGAGGCGGCCTGACGAGTGAGATCGTTCACCACCAGTTCGTTGCCGCCCTTTTGCATGTTGGATGCCATTCCGGCGCCCATCATGCCGACCCCGATAAAGCCAACTTTCATTTCTGCTTCCTCCTGTTGCGTATCGGATCAACGACGCGGCGATCGTTCGCCGGCGCCGCGGTCACCGTCAGACTACCGGCGTAGTGGGTGCCCCGCCCTTCTCCCAGACATTGAATGTCGCGTCCCACACGGCGATCTGATGGCCGCGCATGGTCCAGATTTCGGTGCCCCGCCCCTGCATCTGCTTTCCTGTTTTCGCGTCGGTCCAACTGGCGACCCAGGTATTGGCCAGCCGATTGCCAGTCAGAACCTCCAATGTCTTGGTGAGTTTGTAGCCCAGTGTCCGAGCGAAGCGCGCGGTGAGGAACGCCATGATGGCAGAGCGACCGCGCATCTCCGGAAAATCGGCGAAGCGCGCCACCGCATCGTCGGTGAAGCCGTTGGAGATCGCCGTGAGATCGGCGGCACCGAATGCGTCCTCCACCGCCTGAACCAGGTGGCGGGCTTCGCTCCAGGTCAATACGTAATCGTCGTCGCTCACTTTGTCCCTTTCAGACTCGGTCACAAATCCGGGCGCACGATCAGGACCGTGCCCTCAACCTGTGCCACTCGCAGGCGTGTACCCGGGTCCGGCGGCCGGATATCGGGAGGAACGCGGGCTGGCCAATCGGTATCGCCGAGACGCACTCTGCCATCGCGTCCCTGAAACACCAATGCCGTGGCCGGCCGTCCGATGAGGCCTTCGCGTTCCGTATGAATGACCTGACGCGGCCGACGCATATGCAGCCCAATCGTCAGAGTGATGGCCGTGAGAGCGCCGAACGACACCACTTGCGCGGCGAACTCAAAATGAAATGCGAGCGTCAGCAATCCCGCTCCACACGCCGCCAGACCCAACCACATCATGAACACGCCAGGCAGCAGCATTTCCAGAATGAGCAGTCCCAGTCCCGCGGCGACCCAAATGATCCAGTCGATCACGCCGCCGATCCTGGTTTATCGGCGTCCCGGAACAACTGCATCGCCTGAACAATTCCGCCGGCGAGACCAGCGGCCTCCATCGGAACGACGACCAGGCGGGAGTTCGGCGCCGCGGCCAGCGCCTGAAACGCGCGCACATAGCGGTCCGCGATGAAATATTGCAGGCCAGAGTTGCCGAACTTCGTCGCCGCCTCGGAGACCAGTTGCGTGGCCGTTGCTTCGGCCTGAGCCAACGCCACACGGGCTTCTGCGTCGCGCAGCGCGGCGAGTTGACGGCCCTCGGCGCGCAGCAGCAGGCTTTGCTTTTCACCCTCGGCCCGTTTGATTTGTGCTTCGCGTTCGCCGTCGGCACGAGCGACCACGGCGCGGCGTTCTCGCTCCGCGGTCATTTGCAGGTTCATCGCGAGAATCAGATTTTCAGGCGGTTCGATCTTACGGATTTCGACGCGACTGACCTTTACGCCCCACGGCTCGGTCGCGCCGTCGAGGATCACCAGCAACGACGAGTTGATGCGATCCCGCGATGACAAGGTCGCATCCAGCTCCAGTTCGCCGATCACCGAACGGATATTGGTCATCGCCAGCGTGGTCAGCGCGACAGTTAGGAACGTCACCTGATAAGCCGCTTTCCCCGGATCCATGATGCGGTAGTAGATGATGCCGTCGACTGCCACGGTGGCATTGTCGCGGGTGATGACGCTTTGTTCCGGAATTTCTACGACCTGCTCCTGAACATTCATGCGATGGCCGACGCGATCGACATAAGGAATGACGAAATTCAGGCCAGGAGACATGGTCCTGGTGAATGCGCCAAACCTTTCCACGGTCCATATCTGGCCTTGCGGCACCGCCTTCACACCGGCGTAGATCGTGACCACGATCAGCACCAGTAGGAAAACGAATATCACCGTGCCGGTCATCGCGGCGCCCTGCACGCTCAGGGGCCCTTCCATTGAAGGATGTACAGTCCCGCGTCATAATCCGTTACGTACATCAAACCATCCTGGGCCACGAACAAATCGGACGTGTGACGTATCTTGGCGCGGCCACGCAACGGTTCCATCCATTTCGTGGGTTGCGGCGGAACGTAGTAGCCGATCTCCTCCGGCCGAAACTGGTTGGTGATGTCAAACGCTCGCACGCCCGCGCTCTGCCAGGTCGCGAAAATAGTGGTTGACGACTGAAA
>JBEKGV010000172.1:0-10288 GCA_050012615.1 Acetobacteraceae bacterium
CCGCCGCCATCGCGACACCGTGCCCGCCGACTTCGCGGCGAGCGTCACCCTGGACGAACATCGCAAGGCGGCCGACTACACCGCGGCGCATGAGCGTCTGTCGAACGTGAGCGCCGTGTGGGACTTCGCGGTTTCCGTTGCCTGGGTGTTGGGCGGCTTCAACCTTCTGTATGGCGCGCTGGCCTCGGTCATCCCGCCGTCACTTGGGCTCGGCGTCGCCTTCCTGCTCGCGACCACCGTCGTCGGAGCACTGCTGTCGCTGCCGTTCACCATCTACGAAACCTTCGTGCTGGAGGAGAAATTCGGCTTCAATCGCACGACTCCTCGGACGTTTGCCGCCGACAAATTGAAGGGATGGGGTATCGCGCTCGCCATCGCGGTCCCGTTGCTGTTCGCCTGTCTCTGGGCCATGCGCGCGTTCACCGGGCTGTGGTGGCTGTGGACATGGTTCGGCGTGTTGGCACTGATGGTGGCCGCCCCGACGGTGTACGTGCGGCTGATCGCTCCTCGCTTCAACACGTTCACCCCGCTCCAGAACGGCGACCTGCGCAACCGGATCGAAAGATTGTTGCAACGGTGCGGCTTTCGGTCGTCGGGGCTGTTCAGCATGGACGCGTCACGGCGGTCGGCGCATGGGAACGCCTATTTCATCGGGTTCGGCAACACCAAACGGATCGTCCTGTTCGATACGCTGATCGACGGCAACTCCCCAGACGAGATCGAGGCCGTTGTCGCCCATGAACTGGGCCATTACCGGCACGGCCACGTGGTGTTCGGCATGCTGCGCGGCGCGGTGATCGCTTTCGTCGTGCTGGCCGCCTTCGGGTGGCTGACCCGGCAGGCCTGGCTGCTGCCGTCATTCGGCATCGCCTACCATGACGATGCGCTGGCTTTGCTGGCTTGTCTGCTGTTGAACGGAATGGTTGGGCCGCTGTTGGCGCCCTTCAGCAATTGGCTGTCGCGGCGGAACGAGTTCCAGGCGGACGATTACGCGCGCCGCAATGTCGCCGCCGCACCGATGATCAGCGCATTGCTGAAGCTGTCGCGGGACAATGCATCGACCCTGACTCCCGATGCGCTTTATGCACTGGTGCACTACTCTCATCCGCCTGTGCCAATTCGCATTCGGCATTTGAACGAGGCGGAAGAACGGGAGTCCATTGGGGTCCACATGGGCGCGGTCGCCACGTAGCCTCGGGCTCCAGGGGCGCCGCGTGAAGGGCAATCACCTCGATTTATGCGCCAGGGGTTGGGGAAGGCCGCCCTCCCCGCCCTCCGAACCGTGGCCGGCTGTGTGGGCCATCGCATTTTCTCATCGCCGGAGTCTTGCGTGGCCCGGACAAAGTCCTGACCGCGGCGTGACATATCGTCAAAACATCGGCGTCAATCGCAACCTGTTCCACGCAGAAACGGAACTGGCTCGTAATGGAACTGCACGGTGCTGACACCTCGCGGCACCAACACACTCCGCAATACCCCGCCGAATGCGACGATTTCGGCGCTCGCGCCGTCCACGCACGCACGCCATCCTGGCGCCTGGGCCTCGCTGAGCACGAGGCGGGCGGTGCGCGGCGCGTCGCATTCAACCGAGATACGACCATTTCGGAACAACGTCACGCCGCAGCTTCCGTCGGACAGTGGCCGCGCCGGCCAGTCCTTGTCCGTGACCTCGACGAGGCTGGCTTTCGGCCAGGAGTCAGCCAGCACCCAGACCTCGTAATCATCCAAATCGTCCACCCTCCGGGCCGATATCGCGATCAGAGTATCGCGCACCCGGGTCGTCGCGCGTCCGAGCGCACCAAACTGGCTCGGATGTTCGACAATGTAATGGTGCAACAAAACGTAGCGCAGTCCGATCCAGCGATAGGGGGCACTATCGTAGCCCGGCGCGGCCGGCGTGAATTCCTTGGGTTCCTGCTGTAACTGTTGCGCGCCAAACACCGCGGCGTAAGTCTGAAGTTTCACCGGGTTGTATCCTTGCGCATTGGCGAACTCCAGCAGCAACGGCAACGAACTGCCCATTGCTCCGCCGATGGCCTCCATCCTCCAGGGGCCGCCGCGATAGGGGTCCGTTCCTTCCAGCGCGATCGGCGGCTTTCCCCGGTTCATGGCGAGGATGCTCGCCGGATGGCGATAGGCTTCGGGAAAGCTAAGCGACGCGACCTTTGCCATGTAGTGAACGTCGCGGCCGGCTGACGCCATATCCGCGGCAGCCCAGGTCGCGAGGACAACCGCCAACGGGGCAGCCGCGAACGGCCGGCGACTGATTGACCAGCGACTGATTGGCCCATGACTGATTGGCCCATGACTGATTGGCCAGCGACTGGCGAGGAACCAGGCCGCTATCACGAGAATGCCCGACACCGCGGCACGGATGGCGAACGATTGGACGACATGCGTCAACTCCGCCGTCTGCCCGCTCGCGAGTGCGGCGTCGCGGAGCGCGGGAGCCAGCGATACGGCGGCGCACACGAATGCCGCCACGGAGCAAACACCAACGATGGTGGGACGCACCGGGATGCACTTACCGCTGAGGCCCGCGAGCGCGACCGCCGCGAGGAAGTTGAGCATAAACGCGGCGTCGGCCGGACGGCGGAACGCGGCGACGCCGGGGATGTGATGAAACAGCCAGGGATAGACCGGTGTATTCACCCCCATCGCATAAATGGCGAAACCCATCATCGTTACGAGAGCGATGCGCGCCGGCGATGCAAGGCGGGCGAAACTGATCAGGGCCAACAACAGTGCCGCCGCGGGTAGTGTTCCGATATAGAGATAGTCCTGGGTGATATCGGTGGGCGCCCAGAGGGGACTGTTTTCGCTGAGAGCACCATACAAACCCGGCAAGAACAGGCTGAACAGGTTGTAGGCCGGAAATGAGGCGAGGCCTGATTTGCTCAGAGACATGGCGCCGCGCGTGGACAGGCCAATGGTCTCCGCGACGGCCGCATAAAGCGGGGACGCCGCGACCGCGATGGTCAGGCCTGCCGCCGCGATGAACAGGACCGCGCGGGATGGATATGGCGAGTGTGAAACGTGGAAAATCGCGAACGGCGTTAGCGCGAACGCGGACAGAAATACCACCTGATTGGGGTTGAGAACCATCGCCAGCCCCGCGAGGCCCAACAGGAAGGCGCGGCCAGGTCTCGGCCTCGCACACAGAAACTGCAATGCCAGCAGGATCACGGGAATGGTTCCATAGGAAATCATCTGAGTTACGTGCTGCAAGCGGGACGTCGCGACGCCGCCCAACAAAAACGTCACGCCGGCCAGAAGGCATGCGGTAGCCGAACCTCCGGAGCGAGATCCGTAGACCATCAAGGCGCACGCACCCGCGAGCGGGCAGGCGAGCGTGGTCAGATCAAACGATGTCAGCCCAAAATCTGTTCCCAGGAGAAGGCCGGTCAATGTATGCGGCGTGAAGATCATGCTTTGTGGATCACCGAGCACGGGAAGGCCCGAGAACGCGATCGGATTCCACCATGGAGCGTCACCTCGCAACAGTGAACGAACGACGAAAACCGATTGCGGGAAGAATGCGTCGATACTGTCGAAGGGGATGCAATCGCGGCCGGTGATTAAAGGCCAGTTGACAGCGAAAAAAATGCCAAACAGTGCCGCCCATGCCCACCAGGGCAGGAAGGCCGCTGATTTATTCTGCTGCCCGATCAGTTTGAAGTTCCCCTATCGATATGGCGCCGATCCCATTTGATCCAGGGAACGACGGCGTGCGCGTCGGCGGCGGGGCCATCGTTGATTGCGCCTTTGGGAAATTGGTTTCGGCAGGGCGCTCGACCCAAGGCAGGGCACTCGAGCGGACCGGGCTGGTGCCGATCCAACCCGAAAGATTTTGCACGCCGGGCAAGACATCCTCCGGTAAACGACGCTGAGGCAGACCGGTGGTATCATGCCATAGGGAAAAGCAACATTTCATCTCGTGTTCGTCGGGTTGATTGTGACGTTATTAACGGTTTGCTCAGAAATACGCCGACGGGGTTTGCCGATGGGGTTTGATGTCCGGGCGATCCGCTCGCCGCGTCCCGCCGCGGCGCATCCGGGCGGAATCCACCGACCCCCGGCCGGAGCCCGACGAACGGGCCGCCGGCGGCCTGTTCAGCCGGGGGGCGCACTTTGGACCAAGGGGAAGCGGCACATACCGGCTTCGCCAACGGGCCTTTGGTTCCATGGAAACACTTGCCGCCATCCGTCCCCGCCCCTAATTGAGTGCGCATGAGCACCGACCCCCATTCCCACGACGCCACCGCCCGCGCCGAGCCGGCGCCGGACGCGGCGAACGCCAACGCCCCGCTCGGTCCGGAGCAGTTGATGCAGGCCGCCACCGGCCGCATCGCGGAGCTCGAGACGGAGCTGGCGGACATGAAGGACCGCTGGATGCGGGCCGAGGCCGAAACCTCCAACGTCCGTGCCCGCGGCCGGCGCGAAGCCGAGGACGCGCGCCAGTACGCGGTCCAGAAATTCGCCACCGACATCGTCGAAGCCGCCGAGAACCTGAAACGCGGGATCGACGCCTTACCGCCTGCCTCCGCCGGTGAGCCCGAGATTCTGGTGAAGGTCCGCGAAGGCCTCGCCGGTATCGAGCGCAGCTTCACCGGTGTCCTCGAACGCAACGGGATCAAGAAAGAGGATCCGATCGGGCGGCCGTTCGACCCCAACCTGCATCAGGCGATGGCCGAGCAAGACAGTGAGGTCCACGCTCCCGGCACCATCATGCAGGCCTGGACCCCTTGCTGGACCTTGCATGGGCGCCTGCTGAAACCCGCCATGGTCGTGGTCGCCAAGGCCGCTACGGCCGAACTGCCGGCGTCCGGCGCGAAGCTCGACACCACGGCGTAAAGGCTGGTGCGTGAAGGTTGGGGCGTAAAGGCTGGCCGGCGTAAAGGCTGGCGCAGGATGGTGGAGCATGAACGTTCTGTCACAAAATTCCGCGGTTCTCTCTTGCCCCCGGCGGCCGGGGCCCATACATGGCTGGCATACCCTTTCTCTACAGGGCCCTTCTCATAGGGACGTCCGCGGTGCTTCGGGCCGCCCGCGTCCGCTGAACGGAGATTTTGTCAATGAGTAAAGTAATCGGAATCGACCTCGGTACGACCAACTCCTGCGTCGCCATCATGGAAGGCAAGGAAGTCAAGGTCATCGAGAACAGTGAGGGCGCGCGCACCACACCCAGCATGGTGGCGTTCTCCGACAGCGGCGAACGGCTGGTCGGTCAGGCGGCGAAACGCCAGGCGGTCACCAACCCGTCCAACACCCTCTACGCCATCAAGCGCCTGATCGGCCGTCGCTATGACGATCCGACCGTGGCCAAGGACAAGGCGATGGTGCCGTTCGCCATCGTCCGCGGCGACAATGGCGACGCCTTCGTGGAGGTGCGCGGCGAGAAATACGCGCCGAGTCAGATCAGCGCCTTCGTGCTGACGAAGATGAAGGAAACGGCGGAGGCTTATCTCGGGGAGCCGGTCAGCCAGGCCGTCATCACCGTCCCCGCCTACTTCAACGACAGCCAGCGCCAGGCAACCAAGGACGCCGGCCGCATCGCCGGCCTGGAAGTTCTCCGGATTATCAACGAGCCCACCGCCGCTGCTCTGGCTTACGGCATGGATAAGAAGTCCTCCGGACTGATCGCGGTCTACGACCTCGGCGGCGGTACCTTCGACGTGTCCGTGCTGGAAATCGGCGATGGCGTGTTCGAGGTGAAGTCGACCAACGGCGACACCTTCCTGGGCGGCGAGGACTTCGATCTGCGCGTCATCGACTACCTGGCCGACGAGTTCCGCAAGGAGCAGGGCATTGATCTGCGCAAAGACAAGCTGGCGCTGCAGCGGCTGAAGGAGGCCGCCGAGAAGGCAAAAATCGAGCTGTCCTCGGCCAAGGAAACCGAGATCAACCTGCCGTTCATCACCGCCGACGCCTCGGGGCCGAAGCATCTGGTGATGAAGCTGTCGCGCGCGAAGCTGGAATCGCTGGTCGACGACCTGATCAGCAAGACGCTGGAGCCGTGCAAGGCGGCCCTGAAGGACGCCGGCGTGACGGCGGGCGACATCCAGGAAGTCATCCTGGTCGGCGGCATGACCCGCATGCCGAAGGTCATCGACGTCGTGAAGCAGTTCTTCGGCCGTGAGCCAGCCCGCAACGTCAACCCCGACGAGGTCGTGGCGATCGGCGCGGCGGTGCAGGGTGGCGTGCTGAAGGGCGACGTCAAGGACGTCCTGTTGCTGGACGTGACGCCTCTGTCACTTGGTATCGAGACCCTTGGCGGCGTGTTCACCCGGTTGATCGAGCGTAACACGACGATCCCGACCAAGAAGAGCCAGGTGTTCTCGACCGCCGACGACAACCAGGGCGCCGTGACGATCAAGGTGTACCAGGGCGAGCGCGAGATGGCGGCCGATAACAAGCTGCTTGGCAATTTCGACCTGACCGGGATCCCGCCCGCTCCACGCGGTGTGCCGCAGATCGAGGTAACGTTCGACATCGACGCCAACGGCATCGTCTCCGTCCAGGCCAAGGACAAGGCCACCGGCAAGGAGCAGCAGATCCGCATCCAGGCCAGCGGCGGGCTGAACGAGAAAGACATCGAGCGCATGGTGAAGGAGGCTGAGGCCAACGCCGAAGCCGACAAGAAGCGGCGCGAGACGGTCGAGGCGCGCAACCACGCCGAGGGCCTGGTGCATCAGGTCGAGCGCAACCTGACCGAGTACGGCGACAAAGTCGGCGCCCAGGAGAAGGGCGAGGCCGAGGCGGCGATCGCGGCGGTGAAGTCGGCGATGGAGGGGACGGATATCGACGCGCTCAAGAGCGCGACCGACCGGCTCAGCCAGGCCGCGATGAAGATCGGCGAGGCGATGTACAAGGCCGAGCAGGCTCAGGCGCAAACCCCGCCGGGCGGCGATGGCGGACCGCACGCCGGCGGCGGCGGTGGCCCGACGGACGACAAGGTCGTCGACGCGGAATTCGAGGAAGTCGACGACAAGAAGAAGAAGTCCGCCTGAGAATCTCGGGCCGTTACGGTAGACTGTCGCGCCCGCTCTTCATCCGAAGGCGGGCGCGGCTTGGTTTTGGGGTCTCCCAGCACTCCTCATGGCCCTCCCCCGACCTGATCGGGGGATCTCCGGGCCACCCGATCCGGGGCAGTGCGGCGACGGGTGGCCCGAGTGGGGGGAGAGTAAAGGTCATTTCGCGGGCGGACGGTTATAGGCGGCTGGGGATGAAGGGCTAAAATGGCAAAGCAGGACTACTATGCCACCCTGGGCGTGGCGCGGGACGCGAGTGGCGACGACCTGAAGCGCGCCTATCGCAAGCTCGCGATGCAACACCATCCGGATCGCAATCCGGGTGACGCGAAGGCAGAGGCCAGCTTCAAGGAATTGAACGAGGCATACGATGTCCTGAAGGATCGAGCTCGCCGCGGCATTCACCGGCACCAAGGTCAATTTGCGCGTGCCGACCCGGGTCGCGTGCGAGGCGTGCGGTGGCACGGGTTCGGAGGATAAGACCCGGCCGGCGGAGACCTGCACCACGTGCCAGGGCGCCGGAAAGGTCCGCAGACAGCAGGGCTTCTTCTTGATCGAGACCACGTGTCCGACCTGCAACGGCGCCGGCAAAACGATCCGCCAACCCTGCCGCATCTGCCGAGGCGCGGGCACCGTGCAACGTGAGCGGGCGATCCAGGTCGCCATTCCCGCCGGCGTCGAGGACGGCACACGCATCCGGCTGTCGGGCGAAGGCGAGGCCGGCGGTCAAGGCAGCCCGAACGGCGATCTCTATGTGCATGTCGCGGTGAAGCCGCATCAGTTCTTCCAGCGCGAGCAGGCCAATATCCTCATGCGCGTCCCGCTGCGGATGACCCAGGCGGCTTTGGGCGGGGATATCGAGGTGCCGGTGATCGACGGTACCAAGGCCAAGGTGAAGATCCCGCCCGGCACGCAGACTGGCGACAACTTCCGCCTGCGCGGCAAGGGGTTCTCGGTGTTGCGCAGCACTCAGCGCGGCGACATGTTCATCCAGGTCGCGGTGGAGACGCCGCAACACCTCAGCGCGAAGCAGCGGGAATTGCTGGAGCAGTTCGAGGCCGAGGCGGAGAAGAGCACGAAACACAGTCCCGACCATGAGGGCTTCTTCGCCAAGGTGCGGGAGTTCTTTGAAGGCGGGCGTGCGTAACCGGCCTTCCTGGCACGGGTTGCGAAGCTAACGTAAGTTCCGCTTTATGCCGGACGATCTCTACGACCGTGACATCCTGACCTGGTCGCGACATCAGGCCGACCTGCTGCGCCGCCTCGCACGAGGGGAGCGGGTGGATGGCGTCGACTGGGAGCATGTCGTCGAGGAGATCGAGGACGTTGGCCTGGCCGAACTCAACGCCGTGCTCGGCGACCTGCGGCAGATGCTGGTGCATCTGTTGAAGATCCAGGGATGGCCGGATAACAGAGCGGCAGATGATTGGCGTGGGGAGATCGGATCGTTTCAGGCCGATGCGGCGCAGCGGTTCGCGCCATCGATGCGGCGTCGCATCAATATGACGGTACTTTACGACAGGGCCCGCGCGCAACTCAAAGGGATCAAGTACGATGGCGTATCGCCCGGCGCATGGCCGAACGCGTGCCCATTCACGCTGAATGATCTTCTGGAGACGGAACGAACGACGTTGGAGGGGCGGATGAAAGAGGCCGTATCCGGTCCTCAGGCCTGGCCAGGTCACACCAAGGCCAACGTTCGACCGCCCAGTTCTGGCGTGGCACGCTTTGCGTCCGAAAGGCCGCGATGGGTGAGCATCGTAGCAAACCGGGCGATACTGACTGTGAGCGCCGGCCGAATATTCCTCACATCGCGGTCATACCGCCGTCCACGAACAGCAGGGCGCCGGTGACGTAGGAGGCATCGTCGGAGGCCAGAAACAGGATCGCGGCGGCGACCTCCTCGGGCCTGCCCGGGCGCTTCAGCATGGTGCCTTGCGCGGCCTTGGCGTTATATTGCTCGACGGTCTCGCCGGCCGCGGCGATGCGACGCTCAGGGACCGGCGTGAAGATCGGGCCAGGGCCGACGGCGTTCACGCGAATGGGCTGCGGTACGACGGCAGTACGATCCATCCGCCCGATCCGAATCTCTGGGGCGGACCCGATTGATGATGGGCCGCGAACCCATGCCGACCCAAACTGAGGCGGACCGGCGGCTTTGGCCCTTTACGGAACCCGAAGCCGCCAATCCGCTTCCTCGTGCAGCGCGAAAATCAAGAATGTCTCAACAAACCCAGGCCCCTGAAAACAAAGCGCTTTTCCGTCGCGTCATTCCGTCGCGGCAGGGAGATGGCGGTCACCGGCTGCTTCCGGGGTTTTTTGTGCTATAAGAGGATCGTGGATCGGCAGGATATCATCGCCCGGTTGCGGGAGAACGAGGGGGCGCTAAGGGCGCGCGGCGTGGCGCACGCGGCGCTGTTCGGCTCGCGCGCCCGTGGCGACGCGCGTCCTGACAGTGATACCGACATCATGATCGAGATCGATCCCGAGGCGCCGGTCGGAATCTACGAGTATGTCCGCATCAAAGAATACATCGCCAACCTGTTCGACGGGCGGGTCGATGTCGTGGATCGTGAGGGATTAAAGCCTTACGTCAGACCGGCCGCCACGTCAGACGCCATCTATGCCTTCTGAGCGCGAGGCAATCCGCCGCTGGCCTGGCGACATCCAGCACCACATAGCAATGGCCGAGGGCTTCGTTGCCGGCATTGGCTATGACTCCTTCAAGGATGACAATCTGCGTCTCTATGCCGTGACGCGGTGCCTTGAGATCATCTCCGAGGCATCGCGCCGGCTGCCTGACGAGGTGAAAGCGCGGCATCCGTCGATCGCGTGGCCGGAAATGGCGGCAGCGGGTAATATCTATCGGCATGAGTACGAAGATGTGGCCGCCCGCCGCGTGTGGCGCACTCTTACCATCAGCTTGCCGCCGTTGCGTGCTGTCGTCGAAGCGGAACTGGTTGCGCTGGGTGCCGCGTGAAATACGGCTAAGTGCGGACTTTGACGGACGGGCAGAGTTGGCGCGGTCGGAGCATGCGATCCCGCTCTGCGCTGACTGCTCCTGCCGGACGCCTGCTGATCTCGACCGGCACGACGGGAAATACGATTCCGTCAATATCAGGCTCGACAAGGCGGGGGCGCGGACCGAGGCACTCGCGCTGGCCGCGGTTGCGAAGCGGCGCGGCTTGCGGATCATGGTCGGCGGCACGATCGGCACATCGCCTGGAATCGCGCCGGCGCTGCTCGTCGCGCAGCTT
>JBEKGV010000173.1:0-7397 GCA_050012615.1 Acetobacteraceae bacterium
CGCTCAGCGGCGCGCTGATCTTCGAGGAACTCGGCCGAGGCGCGGTCCCGAGCCCATTGATCGGGTCGAGCGTGATCGCCACCGGGCTTTTGCTTGGCTGTGAGCCCACCGGGCAACGTGCCGCCGCCCTGGCGGCGATCGCCGATGGCAGCATGATCCTGATCCCGGCGTTGCGGCAGCCTGACACCTCGTGGAAGGGCGTCGCCGCCACCGCCACACCGTTAATGATACGAAACGGGACGCGGGGTTTGACGGGCTCCAAGGTTTTCGTACCGTTCGCGGATGCGGCGACGCATTTCCTGGTGAGTGTCGCCATACCCGGCGACGCGGCCTCCGCACTGGTGATCGTTCCGGCTGACGCCGGCGGGATCACGATCCGAATGTTGCCCGGGTTCCTCCAGGCAAACCATGAGGTGGCGTTCGACAACGTGCCAGTGACCGCCGAGACCTTGGTTCGGTCCGGCGCAAGATCGTTCGACGACTCACTCGCCGTCGCGCGGGTCATGCTTGCCGCGTATCAGGTGGGCGGGATGCTCGAAATGCTCGATATGTCGGTGAACCACAGCAACACGCGGATCCAATTCGGCACACCGATTGGCCGGTTCCAGCGCGTGCAGGATCATATCATCCGACTTCTGAACGCCATGGACGCCGCGAAATGGGCGACTTACGAGGCAGCCTGGGCCATCGAGGCGGGCCGCGACGGGGTCGCCCGCAGTTACCTGGCCGCGTCGACCGCCAGCGACAGTTATTTCGAGGCGGCCAATGCCGCACACGAGGTGCACGCCGCGATTGGCAGCGATCCACGATATGGTCTCACGCTCTACACTCGGATGTCCCGGACGATGTACGAGTTGCTGGGTCCCCCGGGCTGGCAGCGCCAACACATGGCGGACGCGCTGGCCTGGTAGCATCCGGACCGAAAGGATGAGCTCGCGTATCGGCGTGTTTGACCGGCCCGTGTTTCAGCAGAGCGCCTTCCGGAACGAAACTGGCCAGCTGCGACTCCAGGTGGCGACCGCCCTCACGTGACTTCCCGGCCCGCGGTGATTACCCACCGGCTTATGTTTGGAAGCCCCTTGCCCACCTCGAATCGCCAGATATGGCTGCGGGAACTGATTGCCCTGGTCGCATTGAGCGGGCCGATGGCACTTACGAATCTGGCCCAGATCGCGATGGGGACGACTGACATAATGATGATGGGCTGGTTGGGGCCGGACACGCTGGCCGCCGGCGCGCTCGGCACCAATCTCTATTTCATTGCCTTGATTTTCGGCATCGGACTGTTGAACGCGGCATCACCGATGATCGCCCGGGACCTCGGCCGCGATTCGCGTGCGCTCGGCGACACACGCGCGACCGTGCGGCTGGCGTTGTGGTCGGCTGCGAGTATCGCTCTGCCATCGTGGCTCGTGCTGTGGTGGAGCGAGCCGATACTTGTCGCGATGGGACAGGACGCCGGATTGTCCGCGCTGGCGGGAACCTACGTTCACGTACTTCAGTGGGCGCTGCTGCCGTCCTGGGGTTACCTTGTGCTGCGATCTTTCGTGAGCGCCCTGGAGCGACCGATGTGGTCGTTCGTCATCGGTACCGCGGCCGTCGCGCTCAATGCCATCGCCAACTGGTGCCTGATGCTGGGTCATTGCGGCTGCCACGCGCTTGGCATCGCGGGATCGGGCCTCGCCACGTTGCTCTCAAGTATTTTCATGTTCTCGGCGCTTGGCTTCGTGGTGTGCGTCGCCAGGCCCTTCGTGCGATATCGGCTGCTTGCCGATTTCTTTCGTCCTGACTGGGCACGACTACGCGAGTTCTGGCGTCTCGGCCTCCCCATGGCGGCGACATTCAGCTTTGAAGTCACGATGTTCAACGCGGCGGTGTTCCTGATGGGACTGATCGGCACGGATTCGCTTGCCGCACACTCAATCGCGATTCAACTCTCGGCGTTGACGTTCATGGTGCCGCTTGGAATTGGCCAGGCCGCGACTGTTCGAGTGGGGCGGGCCTATGGCGCTCAGGACAGAGAGTCGGCCGGTCGTGCCGGCTGGACGGCCTTCGGGTTGGCGGTGGCCTTCATGGCGGCAATGTCGTTGACGATGATCATGGCTCCCCGCCTTTTGATTTCGATCTTTCTTGATACAGCCGCTCCTGAAAACACTCGGATCGTCGATCTTGCCACGTCATTTCTGATGTTCGCCGCCCTGTTCCAGATCGCTGATGGCGCTCAGGTCGTGGGCTCGGGAATGCTGCGCGGACTTCATGATACCCACGTACCGATGCTCTTCGCGCTGATCGGGTATTGGGGGATCGGCCTACCGCTCGGCGCGATGCTCGCATTCCCAATCAACCTTGGAGGCGTTGGAATCTGGATTGGACTGGCGGCGGGACTGACGATCGTTGCCGTCCTGATGATACGCCGATGGTCATACCGTGAGGCGCGTGGACTGTTCCAGCCGCGACCGTGAGACGGTTTCCGAATGTCCCGCCTCGTCCATGGCAACTGCCATGGCGCGTTGTGGCCAAAAGGCCCTTAACCATTGATTAAGCAAAAGCATGCAATCTGACGGCCTGCCGCGGCGGCAGCTTTTTTGGGTGACCCCTATGCCGTCCTGGTGAGGTCCGCCCGGACGGATCACGACAACGGTTCATGTTGCCCGTGGGAGGACGAGAAATTCAGTGGAAAACGCATACCACCCGCCCTCTCGACCTTTGCCTCCACTGACCATTGGCGGGAGGCCGACGTTGCGTCCCAGTCGCGTCATCGCGGGTCTGGGCATTCTGATTATTCTGGTTTTACTGGGCGGTGCCGCGCTGTTTCTCGCTGCGAAGCGCGACGCGGTGCTGCTTGACGCCAGACGGGAGGCGGACAATCTCGCGCTCGCGCTGTCGATGGAGACGTCCCGATCGCTGGAGGCGGTCGATCTTCTGCTGCGCCAGCGCATCGCGGAGATCCATGCCGCCAAGGTATCTGACGTCGAGACATTCCAGGCTTACGCCTCGACCCTCGCGACCCATGAGGCACTTAAGACCGAAGCAGAGAGGTTGCCTCAGGTTGACCTTCTCAGTCTGGTGAGCGCGGACGGCAAGATCATTAATTTCAACCGATACTGGCCGATACCCGAGATAAACCTGAACGATCGCGATTACTACAAAGCGCTCGCCCGGGGCGGCACACGGCAGCCCTACCTCAGCGCGCCGGTTCAGAATCGGGGAACCGGAACGTGGACAATCTATCTCGCGCGTAGCGTCGACGGCCCGAACGGTGAGTTTCTCGGCTTGGTACTGGGTGGAATGAGTACCCAATATCTGGCCGACCTGTATGAGGGGCTCTCACTGGACGCCGACAGCGCCATCGTGATCCTTAGACAGGATGGAACCCTGCTGATGCGCCGTCCCAACATTGCGGGTCAGATCGGCCGCAACCTCGGCGGCGGCCTCGTGCTCAAGGCACTTGCCCAGGGTGGGGGACAGGCTGGCTTCGCCGAGGATCGCAGTATGGTCGACGGCGTCCTCCGCCTTGGTTCGGCCCGGGCGCTGACGGAATTTCCCGTCATCGTGGCTATTACCCGCAGCAAGGACGCGGTTCTACGAGCCTGGTGGAACGAAGCCAGGGGCCTCGCGGTCGGCGTGATCGTGTTGGCCGCGGGTGTCGCCTTCGTTATCCTCATCCTGTTTCGCCGGGAGCTCAGGAGCGAGATCAACGCGGCGGCGCTGGCGGACAGCGACGCCAGCAAACGCGCGATCTTCGAGAGTGCGATCCATGGCATTCTCACGCTGGACGAGGACGGCCTGATCATTGAATTCAATCCGGCGGCGGAGCGAATGTTCGGCCGCCGGCGCGAGGATGTGCTTGGCCGCGTCATGGTCGACCTGTTGGTCCCGGAGCGGCAACGGCCGCTCCATGTCCGGGCACTGCGAGCCTGGATCAGGCGGCGCGATTCGGCGATGTTCGAGAGGGTACTGCAGGCCGAGGCGATGCATGCCAACGGCACGGTCTTTCCTGTCGAGGTCGCTGTGTCGCCCATCGAGTTCGCGGGTCGTTCGCGATTCATCGCGCACGTACGTGATATCTCAGCGCGGAAGGAAACCGAACGCCAACTTCTGCAGCGCGAGGAACAGGCGATATCAGCCAGGGCTGAAGCCGAGGCGTCCGGGCGGGCCAAGTCTGATTTCCTCGCCACGATGAGCCACGAGATCCGTACACCGCTCAATGGTGTCATCGGCTGCGCCGGTCTTCTCCTCGACACGAAACTGGATGAGGCGCAAGGCGAATACGCGCGTGTGATCAAGGGGTCGGCGGATCATCTCCTCCAGCTCCTGTGTGATATTCTGGACTTTAGCAAGCTCGACGCCGGTAAGATGGTTCTGGAGGAGGCGGCATTCGATCTAAGGCTGGCGATTTCCGGTGCCGTCGGAATTCTCGCTCCGCGAGCGGATGCCAAGGGGCTTTCGCTCGATGTCTCTATCGACCCGAACCTGCCATCCCGGCTGCTGGGTGATGCGCCGCGGGTGAGACAAATCATTCTCAATATTGTCGGGAACGCTCTGAAATTCACCGATTCCGGCGGCGTATGGATACGGGCTTATCAAATATCTGAAGACGCCGGACGTGTGCGCCTCGGCATTGACGTGCGCGATACCGGCGTCGGTATCTCCGATGTTGGCCGCGCGAGCCTGTTCAAAGAGTTCTCGCAGGTCGATGGCTCGCCCGCCACTCGTCAGGGTGGCACTGGCCTGGGCCTCGTGATCAGTCAGCGCCTCGCTCTCTCCATGGGCGGGGGAATAGAGGTCGAGAGTGTACTGGGTACGGGCAGCACCTTTAAGATCCGCCTGGCGCTGCCTCGCGTGCTGGCCACCGAGCCTGTGGAAGCGAATGTCGCCCATTCGGTCTCCGAGGTCGCTGATTTCGCGCTGGCTCGTTTTGGCCGGCAGTTGCGTGTGCTTCTCGCCGAAGACAACCCGACCAATCAGTTTGTTGGTGTCGCCATGTTGAAACGGATGGGCTGTCAGGTCGATGTCGCGGCCAATGGTATCGAGGCCACGGAAATCCTCCGTAGCCGCGAGTACGATATCGTCCTCATGGACATGATGATGCCGGAAATGAATGGCATCGATGCAACGCGGGTCATTCGCGCCAATGACGGCCCAAACCAAATGGTACCGATCGTGGCGATTACCGCGAACGCCTTTTCGCAGGACCGGCGCGACTGCAAGGATGCTGGCATGAACGGATTTCTCGCCAAGCCAATGACCCGGGATGGCCTGGTTGAGGCGATACTCGCGGCGTTGCAGGTCAGCAGCCGGCCCGTGGTGTCGGACAACTTGCAATTACCTGTTTCAATGGCATGACGGCGTCCGGAACATTTTTGATCCGTAATTATGATCGACACCATGCCCTATGCGACCGGATCGCAATCTACGCGATCGCCCCGCCGGTCGAGGCATTGGTTCCGACTGATGAAGCCCGCGCGCCCTGACTACATCCCCGCGTTCCTGCTACGGTTGTCTTGATTGAGTGGGAGTACGCCCGTGGCACGATACCGGACTGATGTATTCCGCGTTGCGATGTCGGGTCCGGGCGACGTGTCCGCCGTTCTGGACCTTTGTCGATCCGGAGCTCTGGATCCCGCTCACATTGTCGCTGTTTTTGGCAAGACCGAAGGGAACGGCGGAGTTAACGATTTCACCCGGGAATATTCATGCTCCGCTCTCGCGACCGCGCTTGCGCCTTTGCTTGCGACAAGCTCGGCCGCCGTTGAACAGCGGATCGCCATGGTCATGTCCGGAGGAACCGAGGGCATTCTTACACCGCACGCAACCATCTTCGCACGCGTGCCGGAAACCGAAGATATGGCCAGACGGAGCGATGGGCGTCTCGCCATCGGCATCGCCTCGACCCGAATTTTCGAACCATGGGAAATTGGCCGCGGTGCGCAAATCGAGCAGACCGCGCACGCGGTGCGCGCAGCGATGCGGGAGGGCGGCATTCTCCGGACCGAAGATGTCCATTGGGTCCAGATCAAATGCCCTCTGCTGACCGCCGGGCGCGTCCGGGTCGCGCGCCTCGCCGGACACGACGTCTGCACGGAATCGGCATATAAATCGATGGGTTATTCGCGCGGCGCCTCGGCCTTGGGGGTCGCCGTGGCCCTGGGCGAGATTGAAAGCGAGATCGCCGAGGAGGCAGTGTTGGCCGACTGGTCCTTGGCATCGGGCGTGGCGTCGAGTTCGGCTGGCATAGAGCTGCTTCACAGCGTGATCGTCGTCCTCGGCAATTCTGAGGAAGTAGCGGGGAATTACAAAATCGGCCACGATGTGATGCGGGACGCGATCGATGCCCGGGCGGTCCTCGCGGCGTTTCGAGATGCCGGTCTTGGATCGGATGCCAACCCGCTCGATTTCGATCCTGGCCAGATCGTCAATGTGCTTGCCAAGGCGGATCCGTCGCCAGATGGACTGGTGCGCGGCTATCGCCACACCATGCTTGACGATACAGATATCTCCGCGACGCGGCACGTCCGAGCGGCGGTTGGCGGCATCGTCGCCGGATTGGCTGGATGCCCGGCGATCTTTGTGTCAGGCGGCGCGGAGCATCAGGGACCTCCGGGTGGCGGCCCGGTGGCTGTCATCGCCAGGGTTATTTAGCCTGGCCTGAAAGTCGAACGGGCCGCGGCTCACCGCGGGCCCGGAGCGATTCCTTCAATCTGCCTTGCCTGGGGCTGAACGCGTCCCGGTCGCTACGGTCGTCGATCCACTGGTCAATGTCGCTTCAGATTAATACCGACTACCAAATGAAGTGACCCATCGGCCCAGCCTCCAACGCGTCATCATCCCGTGTCAGGCCTTCGGGCTGCCCGTCAAACGCCCGGGAGATGAGTGCCAAACTCGACGCGTCATGATCGAGGAAGTAACCGGCGATACCGACGGGAGAATCGGCAACGCCGTAAAGCGCCTGCGGGCGCAACCCCATCTGGAAGCCGTAGCCGGGGGCCTTGCGATTGATCCGTGACTGTTTCCCGGTCGGGCCACCGGGTCGCGCTTATTCGCCTGCGCAGGTCGACGAGATCCGCTTCCGGGACGTCGACCCGAAAAGGGCGAAAAGTGTCCTGGCC
The DNA here is from genome assembly GCA_050012615.1 of Acetobacteraceae bacterium. GTDB lineage: Bacteria > Pseudomonadota > Alphaproteobacteria > Acetobacterales > Acetobacteraceae > Rhodopila. Next base: position 7,110 of record JBEKGV010000173.1, read on the forward strand.
AGCCGCGTTGCCCGGGGTCGCGGGCACTCGGACGGCGTCGGCGACGGAGGTTGTGCCGGCATGAAAGCCCTGCCGATCCGGCGAAAGCGCAGTGTTCGACATGATCGTCATCCAGCCGCCCCTCCCTGTCGCGTTCAAGCGGTCCAGGAAGCGCCTCACCTGCGCTTCCCGACGACCCTGGACCTGACGCATGATACAACGGGGAGCCGCTCTCAGCCTTGCTCGTGATCGCACTACTCAGGGTCGCGCCAACGAGGCACGGCAGCTTCTGAAAGACGATCGTGCAGC
>JBEKGV010000174.1:0-7384 GCA_050012615.1 Acetobacteraceae bacterium
CAACGACCCGGCAACGGTGCCCCGAGAGTGGACCGGGAGCGGCATCAGTCACCCGGATCAGTTACGGACGCGGACGATTGAACAAAAATTGCCAGCGGTTGGAAACAGCGCTTGACGCTACCCCAACAGCGCCGCCACCGGGATCGCCACCCCAGGCAGCAACTGCGGCTCCAGCACGCCCTCTCGCCCAACCCGCGAAACCGCCGCGTATTGATCGCCCTCCGGCGAGCGGCAGACTTCCACTTCGCCCGCGACAAGATTGACGATCCAAAACTCCGGAATCCCGTGACGCGCGTAAAGAGATCGTTTCACATTACGATCATAAGCCAGGCTGCTGTCCGAGACCTCGATGATCAGCAGCACCTCGTGCGGGCGCGGCGTCGCTCGCCGGTAGTCATCCTCCCTCGCCTTCAATACCGCGAAGTCCGGCTGAGGCTCGCTCAGATCGTCAAGCTGGACCGGATTTCCCACCGCCACGATGCCTCGATCGCCAACCGCCAGGACGAGCCGACGGGTAAGCGCGTTCGAGGTTCCCGCATGGGCACTACCGATGGGTGACATGGCGACGAGCTGCCCTTCAATGAGTTCGACGCGGTCATCCCTGGTCAGAATGCCAACTTCTCCCATCCGATGATATTCAGCCACCGTCAGCGGACGCCGCGTAACCCACGGATTGCGTGTGAGAAGTCCCGTCTCGCCCGGTGGCATCGCCGATCCCTTCAGCTCAAGGCGAACTCTAATAACATGACAACGTCGTTGCTGTCTCCGCTGATCAGACCCCGGCGAACTCGGCGTCATCATGACCGCCGAGGAAGGCAAACCGCCCCTAAGATGCCCGCACCACTGCCTTCCTCAGAATCTCATTGGCGCGGCTTTGCCAGCCTCGACCGGAAGCGCGGAGGGTCTCGACCACATCGCTGTCCAGGCGCAACGAGACGAGCACTTTTGGCGGTTTTTTCTGCTTGCCGCGCGTGCGGTTGTACCACTCGACGATTTCAGGCATCACCTCGCGCGTGGGGCGAGCGTTCGCCCAATCGTCCGCTGTCCATTCAGGCGCATCAGGATCGAGGTCAATCCCGCGTTGGATCGCCGCTTCCTCTTCGGCCGAATACGGGACGAGTTTCCGCTTCATAAGACATCCGCTCCTTTGGGTTCGCCTTGCGTAGGCTGATGACCCGTATCTGATCGGCGCGCCTCGTGAACACAATCAAATGCAGGCGACCGCCGATCAGCCCATGCGCCCACCAACGCGGTTCGCCATAATCCTTCCGTCGATCCAGCGACTGCGTCGACGTATCCCAATCGAACTCCCGCGCCGCCTCGAAATCCACGCCGTGCTTCGCGAGATTGGCGGCCCGTTTCGCTTCGTCCCATTCGAAGTTCACCAGACCAGCACCTGATTGTATATACAATCTGACCCTTGTGCAAACCAATGCGCCAGGCCCGGATGGCAGAATGACCAGAAACCACTATCTTCCGGTTAACCCAGGAACAGGAGGACAAGCCCATGCTGAACCCGCTCTCTCCCCTGCCGCTGAAGGACCCGACGCTCTTCCGCCAGGCCAACTACCTGGACGGCAAATGGGTCGAAGCGGACAACGGCAAAACCATCGTCGTGAAGAACCCCGCGACGTTCGAGCCGATCGGCGAAGTCCCCGCCATGGGGACGGCGGAAACCCGCCGCGCGATCGAGGCCGCCAACCGAGCCTTCCCCGCCTGGCGCGCCATGCTGGCGAAGGAACGCCGCGCCATCCTGCGCAAACTGTCCGACCTGATGCTCGCCAATACCGACGACCTCGGCGTCATCATGACCGCCGAGCAAGGCAAGCCGCTGACTGAATCCAAAGGCGAGATCGCCTATGCCGCCAGCTTCATCGAGTGGTTCGCCGACGAGGCGTTGCGGCTCTACGGCGACACCATTCCGCAGAACGCCAAAGGCCGCCGCATCCTGGTGCTGAAGGAACCAATCGGAGTATTCGCCGCCATCACGCCGTGGAATTTCCCCTCCGCCATGATCACCCGCAAAGCCGGCCCAGGTTGGGCGGCCGGCTGCACGGGGGTGATCCGGCCGGCGAGCCAGACGCCCTTCTCCGCCCTCGCTTTGGCGGTGCTGGCCGAGCGTGCTGGCATGCCGCCGGGCGTGTGCAACGTGCTGACCGGTCCATCAGGTCCAATGGGCGAAGAACTCACAAGCAACAAAATGGTGCGAAAGCTGTCGTTCACCGGCTCCACCGAAGTGGGCGCCAAACTCCTCGCCCAATGTGCCCCCACCATCAAGAAAACCTCCATGGAACTGGGCGGCAACGCTCCGTTCATCGTGTTCGACGACGCCGATCTCGACGCCGCGGTGCAGGGAGCGATGGCCAGCAAATACCGCAACACCGGACAGACCTGCGTCTGCGCCAACCGGCTGCTGGTGCAGGACGGAGTCTACGACGCCTTCGCCAAAAAGCTGAAAGCCGCGGTTGAGGCGATGAAGGTCGGCAACGGCATGGAAGACGGCGTCAGCCAGGGCCCGTTGATCAACGCCGACGCCGTCGCCAAGGTCGAAGAGCACATCGGCGACGCCGTCAAACGCGGCGCCTTGATCGTCACCGGTGGGAAACGTCATCCGTTGGGAGGTAATTTCTTTGAACCAACGATATTGGCGAACGTCCCCTCCGATGCGCTGATTTTCCGCGAGGAAACGTTTGGACCGGTTGCGCCATTGTTCCGCTTCCTGACCGAGGAAGACGCGATCCGCATGGCCAACGATACTGATTTCGGGCTGGCATCGTATTTCTACGCCCGCGACGTGGGCCGCATCTTCCGCGTGGCCGAGGCTCTGGAGTACGGCATCATCGGAATCAACGAAGGCATTATCTCGACCGCCGAAGCTCCGTTCGGAGGGATGAAGCATTCCGGCCTGGGGCGCGAGGGATCGAAATATGGCATCGAAGATTATCTCGAAGTGAAATACCTGGCACTTGGCGGGATCGGAACGTAATACCGGCGAACGTTCCGGCCCGCGTCATCAGCGGGCCGGAATGACGCATAGTCCCTAGCCCCAGCGGGGCTGCTCGCCCAGGTCGATCCCCAACGCCGTCTTGGCGACGATCTCGTGGGTCAGGAACGTGTTCGCCGGATGGAATCGGCCGCAGCGGGCGTCGCGGAACAGGCGCTCCAGTTCGTTAGACCGGAACATGCCCGCGCCACCCGATAATTCCATCGCGAGATCGACGATCTTCCAACACGCCTCGACAGCATGATGCTTGGCCGACACGATTTTCGCGGGCCAGGTGGCGCCGTGATCGACGCCATTGGACCAGTCCTCGGCCACCTGTTCGATATGCGGCGCGATTGGATCGAATGCCATCGTCATGGCGGCCACGGAATGCTGGATTTCCGGGTGATAGGCCATCGAACGGCCAAGCCCCAGCGATGACTTTTGCTTGATTGCCGGCAGGATCAGATCAATCGCCCGCTTCGCCACGCCACAATACACATTGGCGAATCCCAGCAACGCCCAGGCGAAAATACCGAGCACGAAGGCGTCCGCGCCGCCGGCCGGAACGATACGTGCGATATAGCGGTCCGGCACGAAAGCGCCTTCCAACACCACGTCATCACTGCTGGTTGCGCGCATGCCCATGGTATCCCAGGTCTTCACGATCCTGGAACTCGCCGTATCGCGCGGCATGAAGGCGTGGACGATTTTCGGTCCGCCCTCGGCATCCGCCCACATCGCGTGCAAGCCGTAACGGGTGAAAACCGGCGCCAGAGTGCCGAACATCTTATGCCCGGTGAAGCGGAACCCGCCCTCGACCTTTTCCGCCTTGCTGGTTGAGAGCAGCACGGGAAGATCGTTGCCGCGCTCGGAGTGGCCGGCGTTGAAAACTTCGCCTGCCATGGCTTCCTTCAGCAACCACTCCATAGACTTGTCGCCCTGGCGCCAGAGGTCGGCGACGAGGCCGGTCCAATACACGTGCATGTTGATGCCGAGTGCCGTCGCCGGCGCATGGTACGCCAATCGCCTTTGCTCCCGGCATACCTGGGCAAGCGTCAAACCGCGGCCGCCGAGTTCTCGCGGCACGGCCATCGTCAAATAGCCGGCTTGCTTCAGTTCGGCGAAATCCTCCTGGAAGAAACGATTATCGCGATCATAGCCGGCACAGCGTTCGGCACAGCGGTGGAGCAGGTCGTTGGACAAGACTGGTTCATGGGTTTGCATTGGTGTCTCCCTGATTTTGCCCGGGACCATCCTACCCGGCCTGACCATAAGCCTGCGTTATTCGGCGCGCGGCACAAATCGACAGAACGGTTGAGGCGCGTCCCACGACGCCCGGCCAGATTGCTCAACAGATTTGTTGACCCGGGATTTCATGCCGATTCTGCAAGGGGTGACCTACCGACCGCACATGCCCACGCCATGGGGGCCTGACCGAGCCATCTCGCACTCAGCTCGCCTGGAGGCCATGCCGTACCGCGTAAGCCGCCGCTTCCGTGCGATTCGCGCAGCCCGTCTTCACGAGGATATTGTGGACGTGCGTTGCGACGGTGCTCTGACCAATCTCCAACACGATCCCGATATCAGCGTTGCCTCGGCCAATGGCGAGCAACCGCAGCACCTCCAATTCTCGCGCTGTCAAATTGTCGGGCGAGGCATGCCTGGGCATTGGATCCAGGAGGCATGCCCGGGTCGCGGCGACCCGAGAGTTGAGAGCGGTCAGGCCAAGCGCAGCCGCGCGCTCCGCCGCCTCATTCAGATGCGTGGACGCCCTGGCCTGGTCGCCGGGATAGCCTCGCGCGATTAACAGATTGGCGAGATCGCGATGCACGTGTGCCAACGAGGCCAGTGCGCCAATCCGTTCGTTCATTGCGAGCGCTTCCGTGAAATGCCGCTCCGCATCCGTCCAACGCCCCTCGACGGTCGCCAGCAAACCGAGGAACCGGTCGCTCGACCCCCAGCATCCCGTCCCGCCGCCGATGACGATGTTGCGCCCCATCCATGGCAGGAAGAGCCGGTAAAGCACCGAGGCCCGAACCGCGTCTCCAAGCGCGGTGCAAACCTCCGCGAGATACATGATGCACGTCGCCCACCGGCCATCTCGAGGCAGCGAATCGAAATCGTCGGCCGCGAGATCGGCGAACACGGCGCGCGCCGCATCCAAATCGCCAAGTTCGACGTAAAGCAGTGCCAGCCCGGGCCGCCACGTCGTGGCTTCGGCATTCTGGCGCACGAACGCCGCCACCATCGGGCCAAGTTCCCGAAGGCGACCTTGCTCACGGCGGAGGGTAAATATCACCAACGAAACCGGGTCGTTGATTTGTGCTTTTAGCCGGAGTTGGGTTCTCATGCTTTCCAGAATCAACCGCTCCGTGTCGTCGAGTTCCCCACGCATCAGCGCCATTGTCGCTTTCAGGACGAGTGCCCACACCCTGTAAAACGGTTGCCGGAGACGCGCGTTGAGGCGGTCTATCATCTCGGATGTCTCGATGACCGCCCGAATATCACCCAATTCCAGCAACAAAGAGACACGGCGGAAATGGCCCCGTAACGCGATCTCCAGATCGTTCGCGCGTTCTCCCATCTCCGCCATTTCACTGGCCTCGGCAAGCATTCGTTCCGTCTCATGCGGGTACCATGGACGGTCGGCCAGTCCAGCCAGGCTTGTCGCCAATGACAGCGGATCACCAAGATCGCGCGCCATGGCGATCGCACGGGACGAAAGCGCCATCGACTCGTCAACTCTGCCGGTATGGAGCCGATCCCGGGCCAATGATCCCATGATCTTGATCCGAAGCCTGGCTTCGGATTGAGGCAAACCATCGAGGGCTTCCTCCAGCAACGGACCCGATCGAGCGTCGATTTGCGCATCGTTGCGCCAGACCGTATCCGCGTAGACATACGCCGCCTCGGCCAACGTGACGCACATCCGTTGCGATCTCGCAACATCCGCGACGGCACGCAAGGTTTCCAGCGCATGCGGGAAATCGTTCGCCTTGCGCTGTGCATCGCCCAAAAGCAGCAAAAGGGCGCACCGCCGTCCCGGATCGTCATCGCTCATGGTGTCGAGCATATCGAGGGCGTTCTGGAACAGATTGATCGCGTCCTCGAACGCGAGCGCCCCATCCGCGCTTTGGCCGGCGCGGGTCGAGTAGTCGATGGCGCGTTTCACATCGCCGTCCAGACCGGCGCGGAAATGGTGCCCAAGATCGGCGAGGACAGGTTTTGGATCGCGCCAATGCACCGCCTCCATGGCTTCGCCGACCGCATGGTGCAGACGTCGGCGCTGCCCGGTCCGCAACTCGTCATACAATGTGATCCGCACCAGAGCGTGAGTAAATTGATACTGTCCCGGATCGGTTTCTTCGACGATATGCGCCGCGATTGCTTCGTCCAGCGCTTCCAAAACGGCATCCACGGTCCGCGGCAGGCTCGCGCGCTTCAGGACATCGAGCGTGAATTCCCGGCCGATCACCGCCGCGGTGGTCAGGATTTCATTACAGGTTGGCGGCAGCAAATTAAGGCGTCGGCCAATCACTTCGCGCACGCCCTCGGGAAGCCTGATCGCCGGGGCGGCGGAAGCCGCGGCCGAAAGCGCGGCGCCGCTAAAGAGGCCTTCCTGAGCGAGGAACCTTACCACTTCCCGTACGAAGAGCGGGTTGCCCTCGGTTTGGTTATGAATCGCATTGGTAAGCCAAACGGGCGGGACCATTCCGGCAGCGGTGGCGACGAACCGGCGCACGTCCTCCGCGCTCAGACCCGACAGGTGCAGCCGAACAGCGTGCGGTACCCGAGCCAAAGCGCCAAGGCTGTCGGACAACCGATGCCGGCGCGACAACTCCGTCTGACGATAGGTGCCAACGACCAATAACCGGCTGTCCGCCATTTCCTGGGCGAGAAATTCCAGCAGACGCAGTGAGGGCACGTCTGCCCAGTGCAAATCGTCCAGAACAAGAACCAGGATCTGGCGGCGGGAGGTGTTGATCAGGAACCGGGCGATTGAGCCGAACAGACGGAACCGCGTCTCGGAGGGGTCGCTCAGTGTGGCTGACTGATCGAGATCCGGCAGGCGCGCGCGGATATCCGGCATAATGTTCGCGATGTCGCTCGCCCCGTCGCCCAGGTCGGCGCGCAGTTCCTCCGGGTCGCGCGCGGCGGCCACGGCGCGGAGGATCTGTGCCCAGGGCCAGTACGGCGGCGCCCCGGCTTCCTCATGGCAGCGGCCCCACACAATCCGCGCATCGCTGCTCGTGGCATGGGCCATCAGCTCCAATGCGGTGCGGGTCTTGCCGATACCTGGTTCCCCCGCGAGCAGCACCAGGCGACCGCCTCCGGCGCCAGCCGCGTCGAGCGCGGTGCATAACGCTCCAATTTCGTGGCGTCGCCCCACGAAGACCT
>JBEKGV010000175.1:0-7364 GCA_050012615.1 Acetobacteraceae bacterium
GATCGCGGCATCGGCGCAAAAAATCTCCGGGCCATAAGACAGGATCGGATTCAAATATCCCATCAGGATGACCGGAGTGGCCTCGTCCTCGCGGCGAAATTCGCGCACCATGGTCAGGACGTCTCGGACTTTCACGCCGGCCTTCAGTCCGCGTTTGCCGGCGGCCTGGACGATCGGCCCATCGGCCATCGGATCGGTGAACGGCATGCCGATCTCGATCAGGTCGGCGCCCGCCGCGGGCATGCCGCGAAGGATTTCCATCGAGGTGGCCCGATCCGGATCCCACGCCTCCAGAAATGGGATCAGCGCGCCGCGGCCGGCTCGTTTCAACTCGGCGAAGCGTGCGGATATACGTGCCACTGGGGGGCTCAAAGCAAGAACTCCGCCGCCTTCGACGTCATGGCCTGGCCATTCAACCCCGTCATGGCCCGACCATTCAACGTCATGGCGCGGCTTGTCCGGGCCACCTGTACCAGCACTGTGCCGCGAGAGGTGGTCCGGACAAGCCGAACCATGACGAGGGGAGAGATTCGGGCCATAACCAGGCGAGAGATTCGGGCCATAACCAGGCGAGAGATTCGGGCCATGACATTGCACGGCCGCGTCGCCCCGATGCCGCTCACAGCGTCACTCCCAAATGTTCCGCGACTGAAAAGATATCCTTGTCGCCGCGGCCGCACAGATTCATCAGAATGATCTGATCCGGGCTCATCGTCGGTGCCAGCTTCCGCACATGAGCCAGCGCGTGCGCCGGTTCCAACGCGGGAATGATCCCCTCCGTCCGGGTGCAAAGCTGAAACGCATCCAGCGCCTCCTGATCCGTCGCCGAAACATATTCGACACGGCCGATATCGTGCAGCCAGGCATGCTCCGGCCCGATCCCGGGATAATCGAGGCCGGCGCTGATACTGTGCGCCTCGATGATCTGGCCGTCGTCATCCTGCAGCAAATACGTGCGATTGCCGTGCAGCACGCCGGGGCGTCCGCCGGTCAGGCTGGCCGCGTGCTCGCCCGTTTCGATGCCGTGCCCACCTGCCTCGACCCCGATCAGCCGGACGGAGGCATCGTCGAGAAACGGATGAAACAGCCCCATCGCGTTCGATCCGCCACCGATACAAGCGACCGCGACGTCAGGTAACCGACCCTCGGCCTCCTGGAGCTGCACCTTGGCTTCCTCGCCGATCACCGACTGAAAGTCGCGGACCATCATCGGATAGGGATGCGGCCCAGCGACGGTGCCGATGAGATAATAGGTGTCCTCGACATTGGCGACCCAGTCGCGCATCGCCTCGTTCATCGCGTCCTTTAGCGTGCCGGCACCGGAGGTCACCGGAACGACGTCCGCGCCCAGAAGCTTCATGCGGAACACGTTGGGCTTTTGCCGCTCGATATCGGTGGCGCCCATGTAAACGACACATTTCAAACCGAACAACGCGCACATCGTCGCGGTGGCGACGCCATGCTGACCGGCGCCTGTCTCGGCGATGATCCTTTGCTTGCCCATGCGCCGGGCCAGCAAAATCTGCCCCATGCAATTGTTCGCCTTATGCGAGCCGGTATGGTTCAGTTCGTCACGCTTGAAATAAACCTTCGCCCCGCCCAACCGTTCGGTCAGCCTCCGCGCGAACCACAGCGGACTGGGCCGCCCGACATAATGCGTCAGATGGTATTGGAGATCGGCATGGAAGGCCGGGTCGGATTTCGCCGCGTTATAGGCCTGCTCGACTTCCAGAATGAGCGGCATCAGTGTCTCGGCCACGAAGCGGCCTCCGTAGTCGCCGAAGCGGCCGCGGTCGTTGGGGCCGGTGCGCAGACTGTTGGCGATGTTCGTGCTCACGCGTCGAACTCTCCTGAAATACCAGGGATTAAGTAGAGCGGATTGACGACGCGGGAAAGCCGCGCTTTGGCATGGACGATCCATGCACACAGGGCCGGCGGCCAAAGTGGTTGCGCGAGAGGTTTTCATGCCGTATCCCGCCGGCCATGGAGCAAATCCGTGCGCTCGATTTGCAGTCGGTGATGATCCACGCCGCGGACTTGCGACAGGCGGGAAAGACTGACGAGGCGTGCTCGTTGTTGGTCGGCGCCACCATGAATTTCCCCGGTGCGGCGGCCCCCTGGCAGGCATTGGGCCGTTTGGCGGAGACGCTGAAACATTGGGCCGAAGCGGAACCATGCTGGCGCCGGGCGATCGCTTTGGATGACAGTTTTTGGTGGGCGCACCAATCGCTCGGCGCCGCGCTGCGGCAGCAAAACCGCCCAAGTGAGGCCGAAGCGGTGCTGGCGGCCGCCCTGGATCGGTTCCCCGAGCAAGCCGCGGAGTTCGCGATAGACCTCGCGGCGATGGCGGAGACGCGAGGCGATTGGGCCGAGGCATTGCGATATTGGCGCCTGGTGCATGCCCGGCTCCCGAATGATTGGCCCGCGCAAGCCAGTCTGGCGCGCGCCCTCCAAAGGCGGAACCGATGGGACGAGGCCGAAGCGTTGCTGCGTGGCGCCACGGAACAGTTTCCCGGCGAATTTGGTGCATGGCACGATTTCGGGCGACTTGAGGAGTTGCGCGGCCGTTGGACGGTCGCCGAAGGCTGTTGGCGGCGTGCCATCTTCCTGAACGATGGTCTGTGGTGGGTACACGTGGCTTTGGCGGCGACTTTGCGGCAACAGAAGCGATGGCCCGCCGCGAAAACGGTACTGGCCGGCGCCCAGGACCGATTTCCGGAGGATCGGGTCGCATTCGACTCCGGACGGGCGCTCATCGCCGAAGCGAGCGGCGACCTGACGGGCGCCCTTCGCCAATGGGAAGCCCTCGAGACGAGGTTCCCGGACCTCTGCGACGGATATGCCGGGCGGACTCGCGTGCTGCGCGAGTTGGGCCGCTTTCCTGAAGCAGAGGCCGTGATCGCGGCAGGACAGGATCGACTTCCGGCAGCCGTCGAGCTTGCCGTGGAAGCAGCCTTGAACGCCATCGTGCAAGAGGACTGGAAGCTGGCATACGCACGACTTAAGTCAGCCAATGAACGTTTCCCGGACTCCGACAAAATCCAACAACGATTTTATGACGTCAGATTGCGCTTACTCGAATCAGAGGCGCCTTTATTCCGCGGCGATGATGAATTGCGGGCGTCAGCGATGCCGGACTCCGCGGACCAGAACATCGGTCGCGCGGAACTCGCTGCCCACTTCGAGAGCCTTGGCGGCGGTGTCGCCGAGGAAGGCGCCTGGGCGTTCGGATGCGAATTTGGCTTCTTTCAACGTCACGTTGGGGCGGAACCGATCAGCCTGCTGCGATGGGCCAGCATCGCGCCGACCAGCCTGGCCATGGCCCTTGAGAACCGGTTTGACGGGATCGATGCCGCGGATGAATTGGTCATGCGGGAAGATCAGGGTGCCACCGATTGGGCATTTACCCAGAACCGATACCAATTGCGGGTTGATCACACCAATCTGCCGCTCGCGAGGATCTCCCGCACGGAAGCGCACCGGCGCCTTTGCCGCCTGCTGGGGTATTTGTCAGAGAAATTGATCAGAGATCTTGAGAACGACGAAAAGATCTTCGTTTATCGCATGATCGGGCCCGAGATTGACGAAACCATGCTCGACCGCCTGGCTCGCGCGGTGACGTCATACGGGCGAAATCGCTTTCTGTTCGTCAAGAAGACACTGGACGTGAAAATGCGCTTCACCGTGGAGCAGGCGAAACCGGGATTCTTCATTGGCCACATCGACCGGTTTTCAACGGAGTCCGAGCACGAGCCGTTCGATCACAATTATCTGGGATGGGAGAAGCTTTGCCGTGCGGCGTTCGCCTCGTGCGGCGGTTGATACGCTTGTGCATGCACCATGGTCGTGAATGCCGGCCGCCGCGATTGCATTTGTCGGGACATGGCGGGATCGCGGTGCGACAGCCGGAGCAAATCGCCCGGTAGCCTCCGCGTTTCGACCTCGAAGTTTACTTGGAGGCAAACTCAATCTGTGTCATCGACAACATGGGACCATTGCGCGGCTTTATCGGCACGGTGTCATACCAGTCGGTCAAAAGATTTACGTACGGACTTTCAAGTCCGTCATGGCCCTCCCCCGACTTGATCGGGGGAGGGCCATGACGATAAACGTGAGAGTCGATCTTTCGACCGGTTGGTGTCATATGCGATCGATGTGAGACAGAACTGAAAGTGATGCCATGAGCGACACGACGACCGGCACCAATGCCGCGAGCCCGGGAAGCCACCCCGTGATCGCACCGCTGGCGGAACGCGATCTCACGGAGGCCAAACGCATTTTCCGCATCGCGTTTGGCACGTTCCTCGGCGTCCCCGACCCCGAGAGTTTCTGGACCGACCGGGATTACGTTGAAGGCCGCTGGCGCGCGCCGCATGTCGCCGCGCTCGCCGCGTCGATCGACGGTGGCCTGGTTGGTACCAACTTCGCGACCAGGTGGGGAAGTGTCGGGTTTTTCGGACCGCTGTCGGTACGTCCCGACCTGCAGGAGCGCGGGATCGCCAAGGCCCTGCTCGCCGCGACCGTGGACCAGTTCGACGCGTGGGGGACGACCCACAGCGGGCTGTTCACCTTCCCGTACAGCGCCAAACATCTGGCGCTCTACCAGAAGTTCGGGTTTCACGCCCGATTTCTGACGGCGATCATGACGGTACCCGCGCGACAGTCCGGCCCAACACCCGGTTCGTCGCGCTTCAGTGCTTTAAGCGATGCCGATAAAGCCGACGCGTTGCGCGCCAGCCGCGACGTCACCGAAACCCTCTACCCCGGCCTGGATTTGTCCGGCGAGATCGCAACGGTCGCGGAACAGGGGTTAGGCGATACGGTCCTGGTCGAGGGCAGCTTGGGCCTCGCCGCCTTCGCGATTTGCCATTACGGGCCGGGCAGCGAGGCTGGGAAAGACACCTGCTTCGTCAAGTTCGGCGCGGTTCGGGCCTCGCCGTCCGCCGAGCGAGACTACGGCCGGTTGTTGGATGCGTGCGAAGCACTCGCCGTATCCGCCGGCATGCCGAACCTGGTCGCCGGCGCGAACCTGGCGCGCCACGAGGCCTATCAGCATCTCGTCGCGCGGGGCTTCCGCACGACCGTCCAGGGCGTGGCCATGCACCGGCGCAACGAACCCGGTTACTGTCGTCCAGGCATTTATATTATAGACGACTGGCGGTAGAACGTGCCACGATCTCGCCCCATTCTCGGCCCGAAGATTGCTTTAACCACGATGTAGACAAGCCACGCCGGGTCGGCCGCACGAAGCTCATCTCGCAGTTGCGAAACGGCTCCCTTGCGCCAGGGGCCGGAATGGGATTTTTTCCAGTGGTTAGGCTGCCAGTGGTTAGGCTGCCAGTGGTTAGATTGGGTGTACTTTTTGGTCGGGGAAACGGACATTGACACATACATCGGGTAAATTATCGAAACGCGCCGCCAAGGCCCTGGACCACACAGGCGTGCACGCCGGGCGCCCGGTCCATCCCAATCTGACCGCACCAACTTTGGTCGCCGAAGCGCTTCGCCGGCGCGAAGGCCGGCTTTCCATCGATGGTTCTCTGATGGTGGAAACCGGTGTTCATACCGGCCGCTCGGTGCGCGACAAGTTCGTGGTCGATGAGCCGTCGGTCACCCGCGACATCTGGTGGGGCAACATCAATCAACGTTACTCGCTTGAGAAGTTCGCGGTGCTGAAAGCCCGGGTGCAGGCCTATCTGCAAGGCCAGGACCTGTTCACGCAGGATCTTTATGCCGGCGCCGACCCGGCCCATCGGATACGGGTCCGTCTGGTCACGACCCACGCATGGGCTGCTCTGTTCGCCCGCAATATGTTCATCCGGCCATCACCGTGCGAACTGGAACAATTCGAGCCGGAATACGTCATCCTCCACGCGCCATTGTTCCAGACCGATCCGGCGATCGACGGCACGCGCTCCTCGACGACCATCGCGCTGTCGTTCGAGCAAAAGCTCATCGTCGTGGCCGGCACCGAATACGCCGGCGAGATCAAGAAATCGATCTTTACGGTGATGAACTGGATCCTGCCCGCCAAGGGCATTCTGCCAATGCATTGCAGCGCCAATATCGGCCCCGAGGAAGACGTCGCGCTGTTCTTCGGCCTGTCGGGCACCGGCAAGACCACGCTGTCGTCCGACCCGCACCGCCGGCTGATCGGCGATGACGAACATGGCTGGTCGGAGCAGGGAACCTTCAACTTCGAAGGCGGCTGCTACGCCAAGGTCATCAATCTGTCCCGCGACGCCGAGCCGGAGATTTACGCCGCCACCAACCGTTTCGGTACTGTCCTGGAAAACGTGGTCGGCGACGACCATGGTTTGCTGGACCTCGACGACGACCGGCTGACCGAGAACACTCGTTCCTGCTATCCGATCGAGTTCATTCCGCATGTCGAGCTAACCGGCCGCGGCGGTCAGCCAAAGAACGTCATGATGCTGACCTGCGACGCATTTGGCGTGCTGCCGCCGATTTCCCGGCTGACCCCGGCGCAGGCGATGTACCACTTCCTGTCCGGTTATACCGCGCAGGTCGCGGGCACGGAAAAGGGGCTCGGTGCCGAGCCGAAGGCTGTCTTCAGCACCTGCTTCGGCCACCCTTTCCTCCCGCGCCGGCCCGAGGTCTACGGCCGCCTGCTGGCCGACCTGATCGCTCGCCACGGCGCCGAGTGCTGGTTGGTCAACACCGGCTGGAGCGGCGGTCAGTACGGCGTCGGCAAGCGCATGAGCATCCGTCACACCCGCGCCTTGCTGCGTGCCGCCCTGGACGGAACATTGCTTAATTCTCGTTTCCATCACGACAAGTTCTTTGGTCTGTCCATCCCCGAGCACGTCCCCGGCGTTCCCGACGAGGTCCTCGATCCCCGCCAGACCTGGGCCGACAAAGCCGCCTACGACGCGATGGCGAAGCACCTCGTGACGCGGTTCGAAGAGAATTTTTCCACTTTCGAAGGCGGCGTCGGCGACGATGTCCGCGCGGTCGCGATCCGCGCGGCGGCGTGATTGGATCGGCATCCTGGAGGGCGGACCCGCTGTGCCGTCATGGCCGGGCTCTCTGAACACTCATGGCCGGGCTCTCTGAACACTCATGGCCGGGCTCGCTGAACGGTCATGGCCGGGCTCTCTGAACGGTCATGGCCGGGCTTGACCCGGCCATCTGTCGAGGCACGTGCGGTGATAGATGGCCGGGTCGGGCCCGGCCATGACGCTTACGTTGAGGAACGGGTCACCCCGGCCTCAACTCCGCCGCCAAAACAACGCACTTCGCGTTCCGTAACCCGACCCGCATTTCGTTCTCATCGTCAAACGGTCGCGGCGGCAGCGCAACCCCCTCGCAGGTCACCCGAACGCCTCGCGTGGCAAAAGGCC
>JBEKGV010000176.1:0-7364 GCA_050012615.1 Acetobacteraceae bacterium
GGCCATGACGCGGAGATATGTCGCGCTTCAACGATTCCGGGTACTAGCGTAACACCAAATTCCCGAGGGCGCACCGGTGCGCGCGACGCGGGGACCCGTCCCCGGCTTCCGGCGGCGGATTCTTTTCATTTGACGCGGCTCTCCTAGCGGCGCTAGACCCCGGGCGGGCCACGCCCCCCCACCGGGGCGCTTGTCTTCTGAAAGGGAGAGCCGGCGATGATTCTCATTCCGACACCGGAATTACGTCCGCTCAATCCGTGTTTTTCGTCCGGGCCTTGCGCCAAACGGCCAGGATTTACGCTTGATGCATTGAGCGGCGCTCTGCTGGGGCGCAACCACCGAGCCACCGAGACCAAAGCACGCATTACGGAGGTGATCGACCGGTCCCGCGCATTGCTTGGCATGCCGGCGGACTGGCGTCTCGGCGTGGTCCCCGCCTCCGACACCGGGGCGATGGAAATCGCGATCTGGTCGCTGTTGGGTCCACGTCCTGTGGATATCCTGACATTCGAAAGTTTCGGTGCCGGTTGGGCCACCGATATTCTTCGCCAGTTGAAACTGCCCGAAGCGCGCGTGCTGCCGGCCGATTATGGCGACCTGCCAAATCTCGCCGAGGTCGATCCGGCGCATGATTTCGTGTTCACCTGGAACGGCACGACCTCGGGCGTGCGGGTGCCGAACGCGGACTGGATCGCCGCGGACCGTCAGGGGCTGGCAATCTGCGACGCCACCTCGGCGGTATTCGCGATGCCGATCGAGTGGGAAAAACTCGATGTCGCGACATGGTCCTGGCAAAAGGTACTGGGCGGCGAGGCAGCGCACGGCATGCTGGCGCTGTCGCCTCGTGCGGTGGCAAGGCTCGAATCGCAAGAACCGGCGTGGCCGATGCCGAAAGTGTTCCGACTGACCAACAAAGGCAAACTCACTGAAGGAATCTTCCGCGGCGATACGATGAACACGCCGTCGATGCTGTGTGTCGAGGACGCGTTGGACGGGCTGCGATGGGCGGAACGCATCGGCGGCCTGCCGGCTTTGTTCGCGCGCTCCGAGGCCAATCTCAAAGCAGTGGCGGACTTTGTCGAGCGCAACGAGCGGTTCGACTTTCTGGCACGCGATCCGGCGACCCGGTCGAATACTTCGATCTGCCTGAAGATCGTTTCGCCCTGGTTCTTGTCACTGGACGACAACCGGCGGACCGCGGCGGCGAAACGGATGACCGCTCTGCTGGACGAACGAGGGATCGCCCATGACATCGGCTCCTATCGCGACGCACCGCCCGGCCTGCGCATCTGGGGAGGCGCGACGGTGGAAACCAGCGACGTTCAGGCACTGATGCCGTGGCTCCAATGGGCGCACGACGTGGTGTCCGGGAAGTGACGCGGGAGCGGTGGGTGCTCGTCACAAAACAAACGTCATCCCCCGGCTCGTCCGGGGGACCCATTTCACCACTGAGCTGTGAGCGGTCCCCCGGACAAGCCGGGGGATGACGTTTTACGGGATGACGGTTTAACGCCTTACCAGGACCCATCCAAATGCCCAAGGTTCTCATCAGCGACAAACTTTCTCCCGCCGCGGTCGATATCTTCCGCCGCCGCGGCATCGATGTCGACTTAAAGACCGGTCTGTCACCGGCCGAGCTGCGCGCCATCATTCCGGCCTATGACGGCCTGGCGATCCGCTCGGCGACCAAGGTGACGAAGGAGCTGCTCGACGTCGCGACCAACCTCAAGGTCGTCGGGCGGGCCGGCATCGGTGTCGATAATGTCGACATTCGCTCGGCCACCGCGCGCGGGGTCGTCGTGATGAATACGCCGCACGGCAACACGATCACCACCGCGGAGCACGCGATCGCCCTGATGTTCGCTCTCGCGCGTCAGGTGCCGCAGGCCGACGCCTCCACCCGAGCCGGCAAATGGGAGAAGAATCGCTTTCTCGGCGTCGAACTGACCGGCAAGACACTTGGCGTGATCGGCTGCGGCAATATCGGCTCGATCGTCGCGAACCGCGCCGTTGGCCTGCATATGAAGGTCATCGCATACGATCCCTATTTGTCAGACACGCGGGCCCTCGACCTGGGCGTCGAAAAGGTTGAACTGGATGCGCTACTGGAACGGTCAGATATCATCACGCTGCACGTGCCGATGACCGATGCCACGAAGAACATTCTCTCGCGCGATGCGCTGGCCCGGACGCGGGCGGGCGTGCGGATCATCAACTGTGCCCGCGGTGGTCTTCTGGACGAAGCCGCTCTCGCCGACGCCATCAAATCCGGCCAGGTCGCCGGCGCCGCGCTGGACGTCTTCGAGAACGAGCCAGCCACGGACTCGCCTTTGTTCTCGCTCGACAACGTCATTTGCACGCCGCATCTGGGCGCCGCCACGGCCGAGGCACAGGAGAACGTCGCGCTGCAGATCGCCGAACAGATCAGCGACTTCCTGCTGACGGGCGCGGTTTCGAATGCCATCAACATGGCCTCGGTGACCGCCGAGGAAGCTCCTCGGCTGCGCCCTTACATGGAACTCTGCCGCCTGCTCGGTGCGTTCGCGGGCCAACAAACCCAGGCGCGCGACGGGGTGATCAAGCGGGTGAGCATCGAGTACGAGGGTCTCGCCGCGTCGCTCAACACGCGGCCGATGACGGCAGCCGCGCTCGCCGGTTTGATGTCGCCGTTGATGGTGGGTGTGAACATGGTCAACGCCGGCGTCGCCGCGCGCGATCACGGCATCGACGTCGCCGAGACGGTGCATGATCGGCCAAGCGAGTACCAGACACTGGTCCGGATCACGGTCGGCACGACGGGTCTGGACCGTTCCGTCGCCGGCACGTTGTTCGCGGGCTCCCGGCCGCGGATCGTGGAAATCAAAGGCATCAAGGTCGAGGCGGATTTCGCGCCGCACATGCTATACGTGACCAATCAGGACAAGCCGGGTTTCATTGGCCGATTTGGCGCCACCCTGGCCGGCGCCGGCATCAACATCGCCACCTTCCATCTCGGCCGCGCCTCACTGGGCGGCGACGCGATCTGCCTGGTGTCTGTCGATGAGAGCGTGCCGGAGGATGTTCTGGCGATGGTGCGGACGTTACCGCTGGTGGTGCAGGCGACGGCGCTGGCCTTCTGAACCCATTGTCCCGATCAGCCGGTTTGCGATTATCGTGGCTGGCGGTTCTGCTGCTCGCCGGGACGCAGGCGTCGGCCGAGACGAAACGCATCTTCACCGTTCCGCCCCTGCAATGGGACAATGCCATGTCCCGCGACCGGCCCGCGCAGATCCACGGCCCAACCGATCTCGGCAATTTGACCGGAGGCATCGTGTTCGGCCTATCGCCGATCGAGGTCAACACGCGGCTTGCCTCCCCCGCGCAGGGCATCGCATTGGGCCGCCTGCCGTTCGCCAACGAGTATCCCGACGACGTGCGGTATTTCTGGGTCCGGCTGGATGCGATGCGTGAGTTGCGGGCCGGCATCAATGCGTGCATGGGCCGCAACAGCTACGTCGTCTTCCTGTTTCGCCAGGCTGGATTGTTCCGGATCTCCTGGCGTTTGCTGCCGGACGATGATTGCCCATCGCCGGAAGCCGCGGCGGAGGACATCTACGCTCGCTACCTTGCGATCGACCGGGCGGCGGCGCTGGCGACACACTACCACGCCGGCAAGGCGGAGGCGGTGGAGGTCACCGATCCGGCGGCCGACTATCTCATTCCGTACCGGTGGACGAACCGGCAGCGATGACCCGCGTTATCGTTGTCTGGCTTTGCTGCGCCGTGCTGCTCCAGCCGGCCTGGGCCGCTCCCAGCACGTTCGACTTACAGAACGATTTGCCGCCGGTGGTCGAGGACACGACAAAGGCGGCGAACTGCACGGTGACGTATCTGGTGGATGACATCGCGAGTAACGATACGATCGCGGTAAGGATGCAAATCTCGCCCGATCCCAACGACCGGCCGGTGAACGATCTGATGCCATGCCCAGAGGATGTCCCGCCTCGGGTCGCTTCCCGCGCTCTGGACGTCTGCATCGTTCGGGCCGCCGATCCGAAGGACTGCGTGTTCGCCGATATGGGGCGGGATTTCGATAAACGGCGCACCGTCGAGGCCTCGACCGAAAATAGCTCACGCTGTGCGTCGGATAAGGCGAGTTACATCGGGCTGGCCTGCTGGCGGTCCGGCGACGTTCAGATCTGCGGCGTCGGCTGCGGGGGTAGTGCGGACATGGCGATCTCAGCGGCGGTGGATCGGTGCGAGGCCAAGCATCAGCATCGGTGCCCGATCACCGGGGCGGTGCCGGTGCTGGCGCCAAGGTAGCGGACCGGTGTTCCTCCCCACTGCGTTTGATGATAGCCCGCTGTTATGACCGACGAACTGCCCAACCCGGCGCTGCTGCCCGCCGGTCTGCGCGACCTGTTGCCCCCGGACGCCGAAACCGAGGCGTCGGCGGTCGAGGCGTTGATGGATGTGTTCGCCGCGCACGGCTACCAGCGCGTCAAGCCGCCGCTGCTGGAGTTCGAGGACAGTTTGCTCGCCGGCTCGGGCGCCGCGGTGGCGGAGCAGACCTTCCGCCTGATGGATCCCGACAGTCAACGCATGATGGGTCTGCGGGCCGATACCACGCCGCAGGTCGCGCGGATCGCGACCACGCGGTTGGCCAATGCGCCTCGCCCGCTGCGGCTGTCCTACGCCGGACAATGCCTGCGGGTGCGAGGCTCGCAGATCGCGCCCGATCGCCAGGTCGCCCAGGCGGGGATCGAACTGATCGGGCACGACAGTCCGGACGCGGATGCCGAAATCGTTCTGGTGGCCGCCGAGGCGCTCGCCGCGGTTGGCCTGAACCGGGTCAGCTTCGATCTGACGCTGCCGATGCTTGCGCCGACCCTGATGGAGGAGGCCGGAATCACCGGCGCGGAACGAACCGCTTTGGCGCGCGCTCTGGACCGCAAGGATGCGGCCGAGGTGAACGCACATGGCGGCAGACTCGCGCCGGTGCTGACCGAGTTGCTGCTGGCATCGGGGCCCGCCGACCGGGCGCTCGCGACGCTGCGCGCGGCGAAACTCGGCAAAGTGGGTGGCGCGCTGGCGGCACGCCTGGCCGACGCGGTGGCAGCGATTCGGGCGCGCAATCCGCCGCTGCGGCTGACCGTCGATCCGGTGGAATTCCGCGGCTTTCGTTACGAAAACGGCGTGTCCGTCAGCATCTTCGCGCCCGGCAAACATGAGGTGCTCGGCCGCGGTGGCCGCTATTTCTGCGGCGATGCCGAGCCGGCGACCGGACTTTCGCTATACCCGGACGCGATCCTGCGGGTCGCGCCGAAGCGGGAAACCCGCCAACGCGTCTTCGTTCCGGCCGGCGCCAGCCAGGCCCGGGCGGCGGCGTTGCGGAGCGAGGGGTATGCGACGGTGGCGGCGCTCTCCCCAAACCGCGACGACCTCGCCGAGGCCTCTCGACTGGGCTGTACACATCTGCTGCGCGATGGTACCGTGGTGGCTCTTGTGTCTGAAACTCAAACCGGAGACTGACAATTGGCCAATGTCGCCGTGATCGGCGCCCAATGGGGCGACGAGGGCAAGGGCAAAGTCGTGGACTGGCTCGCCAGCCGCGCCGATGTGGTGGTGCGGTTCCAGGGCGGTCATAACGCGGGCCATACGTTGGTTGTCGGCAACGAGACCTACCGGCTGTCGCTGCTGCCGTCGGGACTGGTGCGCGGCAAACTCTGCATCATCGGCAATGGTGTCGTGGTCGACCCCGAGGCACTGCTGAGCGAAATCGCCCGGGTGCAGGGCCAGGGCCTGAAAGTTTCACCGGAAACGTTGCGCCTCGCCGAGAACGCGACGCTGATCCTGCCGTTCCATCCGGCTTTGGACAAAGCGCGAGAGGCGGCCCGCGGGGATGCGAAGATCGGCACCACGGGACGCGGGATCGGCCCGGCGTATGAAGACAGGGTCGCTCGCCGCGCGATCCGGGTCGCCGATCTGGCGGAACCCGAGACATTGGCACTGAAGCTCGATGAGTTGCTGCGGCACTACAATCCGTTGTTGCGCGAACTGGGTGCGGAGACGTTCACGAAGGAGGGAATGCTCGCGCATCTGATCGCGCTGGCGCCAAAGATCCTGCCTTTCGCGGAACCGGTGTGGGAGCGGATGGACACGTTGCGCAAGCAGGGCAAGCGCATCCTGTTCGAGGGCGCTCAGGCGGTCATGCTGGACGTGGATCATGGGACTTATCCATTCGTGACCTCGTCGAACACGGTCGCCGCCAACGCCGCGTCAGGTTCCGGCATCGGTCCCTGGGCTGTCGGGTTCGTGCTGGGGATCGCGAAGGCTTATACGACCCGGGTCGGTTCGGGCCCCTTCCCCACGGAACTGCTGGATGCGACGGGGCAGCTTCTGGGCGACCGAGGACATGAATACGGTGTCGTCACGGGGCGGCGGCGGCGCTGCGGCTGGTTCGACGCGGCGATGGTGCGTCAGGCGGTCAAGATCGGCGGCATCCAGGGGATCGCGCTGACCAAGATCGATGTGCTGGACGGGCTGCCGGAATTGAAGATTTGTACCGGGTACCGGATCAACGGCGAGCGGTTTCGGCATTTGCCGGCCGGCATGGCGGCCCAGGCCGCGGCGGTGCCGGAATACGAAACGATCGAGGGCTGGACGGGATCGTGCAAAGGCGCGCGGTCCTGGGTCGATTTGCCGGCCCAGGCGATTAAATACGTGCGGCGGATTGAGGAATTGGTGGAGGCGCCGGTGACGCTGGTGTCCACCAGCCCGGAACGTGACGATACTATTCTGGTAAGGGATCCGTTCGAGGGGTGAATCGCGGAAGGGACGCCCATTACTGAGCGCCCCCCGCACAGTTGCTTGTATTCGGCTGGGCTGAACCACGGACAATGCACAAGCTTGCCCTGCGTCCGGTAGGGAGGCGCCAGATCCGGCAAGTGCGTGAGCCAGTCATGGCGTACGGCGGTCTTCAACACCCAGCCGCAAGGTCATGATCTCGTCGTGAAGGGTGCTTCTCGACGGCGGCTTGTGGAAGGCCGGCTTATCTTTGCTCGGCATCGGCGTGCGCACGTCAACCGCGACGGTGTTGTCGCCCGGTGCACAACGGTAATCCGCACCTTGCCCGGAGTGACCTCCGAGACGCCCAGTTCGCCGAAGAACGGCAGAAGATGAATGCGTAACGGGATGCCGTGGCCCTCGACCCAGCGCCGACCAGGCTGGCCTTCGTTGATGATCTCATATTCCTTGAGGAACGTAAGCGCCCGGTCAGCGACGCGGCAGCCTTGGCACACGGGTTGCGTCGCGCGCCGCTCAGACGGCGTCACGCTGATCCAGCCGCCGGCGCACCCCATCCAGGTTCCACGGCGGCAACTCGT
>JBEKGV010000177.1:0-7892 GCA_050012615.1 Acetobacteraceae bacterium
GTTTGACGCGGTCATATTACTGAATTGTGTCGACCCGATCACACGGATTGGGAAGTTGCGGCATGTGAGAAAGGCTCATCCCCGCACGTAGCGATATCATGTGAGAAAGGCTCATCCCCGCACGTAGCGATATACTGAGTCGTCCGAGTAATGCACCCACCCTGATAATATATCAACATCGCTGTGGTTCCCTGATTTCGACTTCGACGCAATCCGAGCCTGGAGGAGGCGGACGCCGCCTCGGCTCCTGCCCTGGCGCGGACATCGCCCTCCAGCCCATTGGAACCACACAACTTTCTCTGTCTGTTACCGCCCCTGATCGGCCTCTCGGGCAATCAGCCAATTGACGGCCCGCGAATAAGAGCCCCAAGGGACCGCCTGCCCGGACGGCCCCCGATTGCCGCGAACGGGCCAGGACGGTAGCGTGCGGCCCGATTGGGATGCGACCAGCTGGGATGAGGAGTCCGGTCATGCTGAAACTCGGTTACAAAGCGTCCGCGGAGCAGTTTGGTCCCAGACCGCTGCTGGATTTCTCGGTCGAGGCCGAGCGCAATGGTTTTGATTCCGTTTTCATCAGCGACCATTTCCAACCCTGGAAACACACCGACTCATGGGCACCAGCGTGTTGACGCCAACCTTCAGATACCACCCGTCGATGATCGCCCAGGTTTTTGGGACGTTGGGGGTGATGTTCCCGGGGAGGGTTATTTTGGGCGTGGGCACCGGCGAAGGTCTGAACGAGGTCCCCGCCACCGGCATGAAATGGCCGGAGACGAAGGAACGGTTCGCTCGCCTGCGGGAGGCTCTGACCTTGATCCGCCGATTGTGGACCGAGGACAGATTAAGTTTCGAGGGCGAGTACTATCGGACCGAAAGTGCCACGATTTACGACAAGGCGAAAACGCCCGTGCCGATCTATGTCGCCGGCGCCGGCCCTCAGGTCGCCAAATACGCCGGCCGCATGGCCGATGGGTTCATCTGCACCAGCGGCAAAGCCTGGGATCTCTACACCAAGACCCTGCTGCCGAATGTCGCGGAGGGTCTGACGCTGTCCAGTAAACCAAAACCTAATTACGACCGGATGATCGAGATGAAAGTGTCCTTCGACACCGATCCCGCTCGCGCCTTGAACGATACGCGCCATTGGGCAGCGCTGGCGCTGACGCCGGAAGAAAAGGTTTCGGTTGAGGATCCTATCGAAATGGAGCGCCTCGCCGACGCGCTGCCGATCGAGCGCGCCGCCAGCCGCTGGATCGTTTCCACCGATCCGGATGAGCACATCGAGAAAATCAAACCGTATATCGAGATGGGCTTCCGTCACCTTGTCTTCCACGCGCCTGGCCCGGATCAGGTGAGGTTCCTGAAACTCTACGGCGAGCAGGTGTTGCCGAAGCTGCGCCAGCGCTTCGACTAAGCTGCGTCGCCCCCCGGGCACCATGAGCAGTCGGGCACCATGAGCACGCGCCTCGAAATTATCGCGATCCCTGGGCTGCCGATGGTGCGCGCCGGGGATGATGTTTCTTCCATTATAGTGGAGGCATGCCAGCAATCCGGCTTGCCGCTGCGCGAGGGCGACGTGGTCGTGGTCGCGCAAAAGATCGTCTCGAAGGCCGAAGGACGCACCGTCGATCTGGCGACGGTGGTGCCGACACCCGAGGCGATCGCCTTGGCGGCCGAGGTTCAGAAGGATCCTCGCATCGTCCAGGTGGTGCTGTCGGAATCGGTTCGCGTCGTGCGCAGCCGCCCAAATCTGCTGATCATGCAGCACAGGCTCGGCTTCGTTATGGCGAACGCCGGCGTCGACCAGTCGAACGTGGCGCCATCGGACGGTGTGCAGCGTGCGTTGCTGCTGCCGGTCGACCCGGATGGCACGGCCGAAAAGATCCGCGCCCGTCTGGAAGAATGGTACGGGGTTAAAGTCGGGTGCGTCATCAGTGACAGTTTCGGCCGCCCCTGGCGCCGCGGCACCGCCGGCGTCGCGATCGGTTGCGCCGGCCTCCCGTCATTGATCGACCTTCGCGGTCAGCCAGATTTGTTCGGCCGCACCCTTGAGGTCAGCATCATCGGTTTCGCTGACGAGATCGCCGCCGCCGCCTCATTGCTGCAAGGCCAGGCCGCCGAAGGTCAGCCCGTCGTCATCGTCCGCGGTCTGAGCTGGACCGCGCCCGACGCCAACGTCGCGGAGCTGATACGTCCGCCAGAAGAGGATCTGTTCCTTTGATCATCGCGCTTTCCGGCGGCGTCGGCGGTGCCAAGCTCGCACTGGGTCTGGCGCGCGTCATGCCGCCCGAGGAACTGGTCGTCATTGTCAACACCGGCGACGATTTCGAGCATCTCGGTCTGTCGATTTCGCCCGACATCGACACCGTGGCTTACACGTTGGCCGGCATCGCCAATCGCGACGTCGGGTGGGGACGTCAGGACGAAACCTGGTCCTTCATGGAAACCATGGAAGTGTTGGGCGGCGAAACCTGGTTCCGGCTCGGCGACCGCGACGTCGCTTTGCATGTGGAACGAACACGCCGGCTGAGCAATGGCGAAACTTTGTCGGCCATCACCGACGATGTGTGCCGGCGTCTGGGCATAAAGTCGCGCGTTATTCCCATGAGCGACGATCCGGTGCGGACTCGTTTGCGCACCGAGGAAGGCTGGCTCGATTTCCAGGAGTATTTCGTGCATCGGCGGTGCGAGCCGATCGTGCACGAATTGTTGTTTCAAGGAGCCGGCGCGGCGCAAGCGCACCCGGACTTTCTCGCTGCTCTCTCCAATCCGGCATTGAAGGCGATCGTGATCTGCCCGTCCAACCCGTTCATCAGCGTCGAACCAATCCTGGCGATCCCCGGCGTGCGTCAGGCGATGATCGACAGTCCAGCGCCCATCATCGCGGTATCGCCGATCATCGCCGGTCAGGCCGTTAAAGGTCCCACCGCGAAAATGATGAAGGAACTGGGTCTTGATCCCAGTGCCGGCACGGTCGCCCATCGTTATCACGACCTGTTGGATGGTTACGTGATCGATCACGCCGACATGTCCGAGGTCGTTTCGATCGACGCTCGCGTCACTCTGGCGCAGACCCTGATGCGTACGCTCGAGGATCGCGAGGCGTTGGCCCGCACGGTACTCGACGCCGCCGCCGTCTTGCGGCGTCGTCGAAAAGTCTCGCGATGATCCCCACCTGGGCTTGTGTGCCGGTGAAGGAATTCACCGGCGCCAAACAACGCCTGGCGTCTTTGTTGAGCCCCGGGCAGCGAGAACGTCTGGCTGAGACGATGCTGGAGGACGTGCTGTCGGCACTCGCGGGCGCCGCCCGTCTCTCAGGCATTTTGGTCAACACGATAGATGAGCGAGCCGCTACTTTGGCGAAACGTTACGGTGCGCGCGTGGTGAACGATGGCGCGCGCGACGGTCACACCGGCGCGGTCAATGGCATGGCGCGGGTTTTGTCCTCCGAAGGTCACGCCGCGATGCTGACGATACCGGGGGATATTCCACGTGTGACGGCCCAGGAGATCGACGCGGTGGTGTCATCGTGTCGCGATGCGCCGTCGTTCACCATCGTTCCGGCGCACGACGAACTCGGTTCCAACGCGGTACTATGCGCGCCGCCGTTCACGGTGCCGTTGCGGTTTGGCGACGATAGTTATTTCCCGCATTTGATCGCCGCGCGACGTCACGGAATTGAACCGACCGTTCTGCGACTGCCGGGTATTGGTCTGGATATCGACCATCCGGTCGATCTGCTCGCCTTCCTGCGCGCGAAGCCGCGGCACCCGACCCGCACACTGCGATTGCTGGAGGAGTTTGGGCTGTGACCTGGTCGATCGTCGCACACGACCCGACAACCGACGCCTTTGCCGTCGCGGTGGCGACAAAAGCCTTTGCCGTCGGGGCCTCCTGCCCGTTCGTCCGGGCCGGTGTCGGTGCTGTATCGACACAATCGATGACCAATCGCTATCTGGGGCCCGCCATCCTCGACGGCCTGGCCCGCGGGCTGCCTCCCGCGGCGGCGATTGAAGGGGCGTTGGCCGGCGACGAGGGCCGAGGTATCCGCCAGGTGCACGCCGTGGACCGCTTCGGCCGCACCGCCGCGTGGACCGGCGAGAACTGCGTGGCATGGTGCGGTTCGGCTTCCGATGACGGCATCAGCGTGGCGGGCAACATGCTGGCGGGTGAGCCGACCGTCAGGCAGACGTTGCGGACCTGGAACACCAGCGACGACCTGCCGACGCCGGAACGTTTGATGGTCGCGATGGAGGCGGGAGAGAAAGCCGGCGGCGATCGCCGCGGCAAGCAATCGGCCGCCATGGTGATGGTCACGACCGAGGATTTCCCCGACCTCAATCTGCGGGTCGACGATCACCCGGAGCCGTTGATGGAGCTGCGCCGCCTGCTTGGGATTTGGCGCATCGAAGGGGTCTCAAGACTGGGGACCGCGCCGTCGAAAGCGAACCCGTCCGGAATGACGGATCTGGATGCGATCGAGGCCGGCTGGATCGCTCGTGGTCTGGACCTGAGATTCCGACGGTGAGCGAGCTGGAGTCTTGGGTTCGTTGATGCGCATGAGGCATGATGGTGTGCGGACAGATGGTCGCTGACACTCGTGTTCCGCGCTTGTAGAAACACCGCTTAGTGGTAATGCTTTCAACCTATCCGCCAATCCGGTGTTTATCGCCAGGCACCGCCAGGGGTCACACACCCCATTCGATCAACGTGCCGTGAAGTGCCGGCAAACACTACCGCTCCACTTCCTCGCGCAATATCTCCAGTTCCAGCCATTGTTCTTCCGCCGCGGCCAACGACTGGCGCACAGACTCCAGCGCCGCGGTGACTTCCGCGAAGCGCGCCGGATTTCGTGTGTAAAGGTCGGGGTCCGCTAACATCACGGTCAACCTCGCGGCCTCCGCTTCCAGCGTGGCGATCCGCGTCGGCAATGTTTCCAGTGTGTGCCGATCCTTGAATGTCATACGTTTCGCCGACACGCGAGGCGCCGCCTCTGCTTTCGCCTTCGTCTGGATCGGAGGCGCGATAGCCTTCACTGGTCCGCGTTGGGCCAGCATGTCGGTGTATCCACCGGCATATTCGATCCATCGCCCGTCGCCCTCGGTGGCGATCACCGATGTCACGACGCGATCTATGAAGTCCCGGTCATGCGAGACCAGCAACACCGTCCCCGGATAGTCCGCCAGCAGCTCCTGCAGCAACTCCAGCGTTTCCAGATCGAGATCATTGGTCGGCTCGTCCAGAACCAGCAAATTCGATGGCTTCGCGAACGCCAGCGCGAGGGTCAGCCGGGCCCGCTCGCCACCCGACAGGACGCCAACCGGGGTGTTGGCCTGCTCCGGCGCGAACAGAAAGTCCTTCATGTACCCTACGACGTGCCGCGTTTTTCCGGCAACCACCACGTTGTCGCCCGCTCCACCGGTCAACGTCTGCACCAATGTCCGGTCTGGATCGAGAACATCGCGCCGCTGATCCACCGTCACCTGCGCCAAATTCGTACCGATCGCCACGGCACCGGCGTCGGGCGCGAGCGCGCCGGTGAGCAAATTAAGCAGCGTCGTCTTGCCCGCCCCATTCGGACCAGCGATCCCAACACGATCGCCGCGCAAGATCCGTGTCGAGAAGTCTCGCACTATGACACGGCCGCCAAATGATTTCGTCACGCCCTCGGCCACCGCGACCAAACGGCCGGACAAATCGCCCTCCGACGCGCGCAGCTTCACGCCGCCGATCGCGCCGCGCATCTCCTTTCGTTTCTTCCGCAATGCGTGCAAATCGCCGAGCCGTTTCTGATTGCGTTTGCGGCGCGCGGTCACGCCGTAGCGCAACCAATCCTCCTCCATCACGATCTTGCGGCCGAGTTTGTGCCGCTCGGTCTCCTCCTGCTCCAGCACCGTGTCGCGCCACACCTCAAAGCCGGAAAATCCCGCGTCGAGTTGCCGCGTGATCCCGCGATCGAGCCACACGGTGACGCGGGACAGCCGCTCCAGCAGCCGCCGGTCGTGGCTGATCAACACGATGCCGGAGCGCAAACCGTTGAGTTCGCGTTCCAACCACTCGATGCCGGGCAGATCGAGGTGATTGGTCGGCTCGTCCAGCAGCAGTATGTCCGGTTCGGGGGCCAGCACACGCGCCAAAGCCGCGCGCCGTGCCTCGCCGCCGGACAGGCGGGACGGATCCTCGGACCCGTTCAGACCGAGTTGTTCCAGCAAATAGGACGCCCGGTGACGATCGCCCGCGGCTCCTTCATCGAAACCGGCCTCGACGTAAGCCAGAGTGGAGCCGAATTCGGAAAAATCCGGCTCCTGCGGCAGATATCGGATCGTCGCGCCTGGCTGCACGAAGCGGCGGCCGGCGTCGGATTGCATCAGCCCGCCGGCGATCCGCAGCAGGGTCGACTTGCCGGAACCGTTGCGTCCGACCAGACACACGCGGTCGCCCGAGGAAACGCTCAGCGCGGCGCCGGACAGCAGCGGCGTGGTGCCGAACGTGAGGTGGATATCCTGAAGCGACAACAACGGCGGCGGCATGAGGCCGAGAGTATACAGCGAGCCGGGGTTGTCCGAAACGTCAGTGGCCAGCGTCCGGGGAGGATGGCGATGCACCGCCGGCGGTGAATTGGACGGACAGCCCGGAGCGCGCCAGGAAGTCCTTCAACCAGACCCGGCCGTGTTCGCAGCCGGCGCTGACAGGCGCGCACTCGGCGCGGCAACCCTGATGTGGCGGAGGTCCGCATTTCTGGATGAGATTGGCATAACCAACACATTGCCCTTGCGCATCACGGTAGCCGGGTCCGCCTTTGCAACCGCAGCCCGCGCATCTCACCGCGCAGCCGCCGTGGCCGGTGACCTCGGGCATGATGACCCGCACCAGTTCCTCGGTCAGCAACGGGCAGAGGCGTTGATGGTCTTCGTCCTCCTGCGCCAGGGCTGGCGTTGCGTAAAGAATAACAAATGCAAGCAGCGTGATGCGGGACAGCATCATTCCGGTGCGGCGGTCAACATGGCCTGACCGGGAGAATTGTCGCGAACGGTCGCGGCGAGCAGCCGCCAGGCGCTTCCCTTGCGGGCCGCCAGATATTCCCGATGGTGCAGTTTCGGATTGGGTTTGTCGTCCCGCTCGATCACCAGCCGAAACCTCACGCCCGCCTCTGTCAATGCACGCTCCAGTTCGCGGGCTGTTTCCTGATCTCCGGCGTGATCCGTGACGACGGCGCAAATGCCGTCATTGGATGACAACAGCGCGAACTTTCCGACATCGCTCGACGCGTCGAACACTTTGCCAGGAGCGCCGTTGAGGAACGCGGCACGCGCGGGATCGGGAACCTCGGGCAGCTTCATCTGTGCCGCCCACTGCCGGAGAGCGTCCGGGGCGCCCGCGTAAACCATGCAGGAGCGCATGAAAAGCGCCGCGAGGTCCTCCTCCGGGCCCGCGCCGGCGGTCACCGGGACCAGCAGCGCGGCGAGGGACAACAACCACTTTATCGCCGCAACTCCATCTCGATCGGTCCCTCGCGACGTCCGTGAGTGAACTGATCCACGGTTGGATCGCCGCTGTTCATCAGCTCCGATGCCGGGCCCTTCCAAATGATCCGTCCGCCGTAAATCATCGCCGCCTGGTCGCCAATGCGCCGCGCACTCGCCATGTCGTGTGTGATCGCGACGGCCGTTGAGCCAAGCCGCTTCACGCAGTCGACGACCAGTCCATCGATGATGGCGCCCATGATCGGGTCAAGCCCGGTTGTCGGTTCATCGAAGAAAAGAATGTCCGGTTGCGCCGCGATCGCGCGAGCCAGCGCCACACGTTTTTGCATTCCGCCGGACAGTTCCGACGGCGACAAATACCCCACGCTATCCGCCAACCCCACCTGGGCCAGAAACGACGCGGCGTGC
>JBEKGV010000178.1:0-7308 GCA_050012615.1 Acetobacteraceae bacterium
CCAGGGCCTCGCGCGCGGGCGTGACCACATCGCCGGGCGCGAGGCGTAGAACGTCAACCAACAGCAGGTCACGGTCGCCGCGTTTGACCCCCGCGCCGGTCGCGCGCACGTGCTTGCCGTCCAGCGGACGCGCCTCCGCCTGAACGCCGCGCTTGCCGCCGCCCGACAGAACGATGGTGTGTTGATCTTTGTCGGTCACGATCATCGGGTACGGATCGGCGATCAGAACCCCGGTGATATCTTTTTCTCCCGTGAAATCGCCGCCTCCCGGATCATCGACAGTAACGCCGAGGGCGAAGGCCAGAGCACCAAAGCCGACAATCAGGGTCACCAGGAGCAGCGCCAGGAAGCCGAGCAGCGGCATCGCGGTGCGGCCCGACCAACCGACAAAGAACGAGGTCATGGCACTGTCGCCGGTTCAACGAAGGTGCCGGGCGGATTTGCAATTGGATCGACCATGATATGACCATCCACGACGCGCAATCGAAAGGTCGCCAGAGTTTCGGTGAACGGAGGCGGCGCGCGGCCATCTTCCAGCCGGTACTGATACCCGTGCCATGGACAGGTGATGCAGCCGTCAAACACTCGACCCTCACCCAATGGGCCATTCTGATGCGCGCAGAGGTTCGTTACGGCGGACAATCGCCCACCATGACGGAAGATCGCGATCGATTCGGCGCCGGGCGGCGTGACGACAATGCCATGATCCTCCACGATCGCCGAGGCAGGACCAGCGTCAATCCAACCATCGACGATCGGCGCCTCAACGGTGCGTCGCCGCGATGCCGCCACGTGAAGCGATGCGACGCCCACGACGCAAAGTCCGGTGACCACCGCCAGCAATGGATTGGCCGACGCCTGCAGAGCACCCAATGAGATATGCGCGACAACCGCCAGGTAGGCGGCATACAACGCCATATGCAGGCCCTTCCAGGCCGGAGGCGTCAGGAAGCGCAGCCAGAAGTCGTGACTTGTGGCCGCGAGCAACAGCATGACGAGCAAGGCGAACATGCCGAAAACTTCGAACGGAAAACCGTGGACCTGAAAAAAGCTGGTATTGCCTCGCAGCAGCATCTCGAAACGGTTGTATGGACCGTAGCTAAAATACCAATCCAGCGCGGCGTAAGCATGGGTCGCCGCGACGGCCGTGGCGAGCACACCCAAATGGCGGCGATTGTAAAGCAACGGCAGAAACCGAGGATCCAGCCGCGCGGCGGGACCGATCGACAGGATCATCGACAGCAGCAGAAACGCACACGTGCCGAACGCATTCATGCGCATCGTATAGTCGTCGAGCGGCAGCGTCACGTGCTGAAACGATGGCGCGATCCACAGGAATACGCTGATATAGACGCCAACAATCCCAAGGGCGATCGCATCGTAAACGATCTTGGTGACATTCCAGCCAACGGGAACGTAACGCTCGGTCATTTCGGTGGCGCCAATTGGATCTGTGGGCCCTCCGTCGGGCCAACCGGGCGCAGCGCGAGAGACAGCAGCACGATCGCCGGCAGCACGCCCGCGAGAACGAGCCAGATCACGCGATGCGTCTTTCTATGGCCGCGCCTCATGGACGGCGTCGGCCAAGGGTGAACCACCTTACCGCGACAAACGGCCACAGCAGCGCAAGGCCAGGCAGCAATAGTGGCCGGAACGCATAGGACCCGCGCGCGGCCGGATCGACCTGGTCGATTCCGAGGAACAGGAATGCCGCGCCCACGGCGACGCCCACAGCGAGCCAGATCGTCACACACTGGACGATCGTCGCGGCCATGGATTTTAGTGTGCCTCGGCCCAGGTGCGGCCGGTGCCGGTTTCGACGACGAGGGGAACGGAGAGGGTGGCGGCGGACTCCATCACGCGCGCCGCGACGCCGGCCAGTTGGGGCGCATCGGCCTCCGGCACTTCGAACAGTAGTTCGTCATGGACCTGCAACAACATTCGGGCCGAGGGGCACTCACGCGCGAGCACCGCGGGCAATTGGACCATCGCACGCTTGATGATATCGGCCGCGCCGCCCTGCAGAGGGGCGTTGATCGCCTGACGCTCGGCATAGGATCGGCGCGACGGCAGTTTGTCATTGATGCCGGAAATCCAACAGCGGCGGCCGAACGGTGTCGTGACGTAGCCTTTTTCTTTCGCCACCGCCTTGGCCTGATCCATGTAAGCCCGGATGCCGGGATACCGTTCGAAGTAACGTTTGATGTAACCGAGCGCCTCGCCCTGGCCGATGCCAAGTTGCCGTCCGAGACCAAAGCCGCTGATGCCGTAGATGATGCCGAAATTGATCGCCTTCGCGCGGCGGCGGGTCATCGCGTCCATACCCTCCATTGGCAGGCCGAAAACCTCGCTGGCGGTGCGAGCATGGATGTCCTCGCCACGTGCGAAACTCTCTTTAAGTGCCGGGATATCGGCGACATGGGCGAGCAACCGCAGCTCGATCTGCGAGTAGTCAGCGCTGACCAGCACATTCCCCGGCTCGGCGATGAAGGCATGGCGAATGCGGCTGCCTTCCTCGGTGCGGATCGGAATGTTTTGCAGGTTCGGATCGGTCGACGACAACCGGCCGGTTTGCGCGATGGCCATCGCGTAGCTGGTGTGAACGCGGCCGGTGTCCGGATTGATCTGTTCCACCAACGCATCGGCATACGTCGATTTCAATTTCTGCAGCTGCCGCCATTCCAGGATGCGCGACGGCAACTCGTGACCCTGATCGGCCAAGCCCTGCAGCACAGAAGAATCCGTCCCCCAGGCACCCGTCTTCATCCGCTTGCCACCGGGCAGGTTCATTTTGTCGAACAGCACCTCGCCCAATTGCTTCGGCGAGCCGACATTGAATTCAAATCCGGCAAGGCGATGGCAATCCTTTTCCATCACCCCCATGCGCTGCTCGAAATCGACCGACATCCGCCGTAGATCATCGGCGTCGACTTTTATTCCCGCGCGCTCCATCTCCAGCAGCACCGGCACAAGGCGGCGTTCCAACTGCTCGTAAAGCGCCAGAGCGTGATTTTGCCGAAGCCGGGGCTTCATGCAGGCCCAAAGGCGCAAGGTGACGTCGGCATCCTCGGCCGCGTAGGCAGTCGCGTTGTGGATGGGGACCTGAGCGAAACTGATGCGATTGCGGCCGGTGCCGGTCACCTCGTCGTATGGGATCGGTGAATGGCCGAGATGCAGCCGCGACAGTTCGTCCATGCCGTGGCCATGCGCACCGGCGTCCTGCGCGAAAGAAATCAGCATCGTGTCGTCGATTGGCGTGAGCCGCGGGAAACCCGCGCGCTCCAACACCATCATGTCGAATTTGGCGTTTTGCAGGACTTTCAGAATGAAGGGATCATTGAACAGCGGACCAAGGATCTCGATCGCGGCGGATAACGGAACCTGCTCGGCCAGGATTTCGTGGCGCAGCGGCACATAGCAGGCATGGCCCGCGGCGGTCGCCATCGACAGTCCAACCAGACCGGCGCGCATCGCATCCAGTCCGTCCGTTTCGGTATCCAACGCGAAGCAGCCCGACGCACGCGCGGCCTCAGCCCAGACACGTAGAGCCTCCACCGTGGTGACCGACTCGTAGTTGCCGAAATCCACGTCGGAGGCCGGAGGCGGCGGTTCATCTGCCGGTTTCGGGGCCTCGGCGGTTTTCGCGGCCTCCCCCAACCCCAGCCGGCTGATCGTGCTCCGGAAGCCCTGGGCGCCCAACCACGCCGCGAGATGGGCGGCATCGGGTTCCTTCACGATCAGGGCCTCCAGCGGCAAGGGCATCGGCGCGTCGGTGCGCAACGTGACCAGCTCTTTGGATATGCGCGCCTTTTCGGCATGCTCGATCAGTGCGTCGCGGCGCTTGGAGGGCTTCATCGACGGCGCGGCCGCGAGGACGGATTCCAGATCGCCATATTCGACGATCAACTGCGCCGCGCCCTTGGGGCCGATGCCGGGAATGCCAGGGACATTGTCGGTCGAGTCGCCGATCAGAGATTGAACCTCGATCACTTTCTCGGGCGGCACGCCGAACTTTTCCATCACCTCGGGCGCGCCGATCGGCTTTTGCTTCAGCGGATCCATCATCATCACGCCGGGACGGATCAGCTGCATCAGATCTTTGTCGGACGACACGATGGTCGTTCGTCCGCCTTGTTCCTCGACCGCCAGCGCGTAAGCGGCGATGAGATCGTCGGCCTCCCAGTCGACCAGCTCGATCGCGGGGACACCGAACGCCTCGGTCGCTTCACGCGTGAGGATGAATTGCGGGATCAGTTCCTCGGGCGCGGGCGGACGGTTGGCCTTGTAGGCGTCGTAAAGCCGGTTGCGGAAGGTTAGCCGGCCGGCGTCGAAAATCACCGCGATATGCGTCCCGGTGTGATCTTTCAGCAGACGGGCGAGCATGTTGGTGAAGCCGAACACGGCGTTGACCGGCGTGCCGTCCGGCCGGGTCATCGGCGGCAACGCGTGAAACGCACGGAATATGAACCCGGAGCCGTCGACCAGCACCATGTGCATCGCGCTGTCACCAGCGGTGTTGGCGACAGGAGCAGCGGGGCGATTTATCGCGGGAGACCTGGCGGGAAGCTCGCTGGTGTCTCCAGGGGGGTCAATGTCCGCCGTGGCCGGCTCCTTCCTTCAGGATATAGACGCGAGAGCAGTACGGGCACACCACTTCTTGATCCTCGATATATAGGAATACCCTCGGGTGGCCCAATGGGCCGCCGTCACAGGCGACGGTCCGGTCGTCCACGTGGAAGGTTTCCGGGGGGAGACCAGCGGGAAGAGTTGGGGCGTCCGGCATTTTGGTTCTCGGTCTGGTGGGCTCCGTGCCGGGATGATAGCGATGCCACGCATGCGTTCAACCATGCTTTGTGCTTTCGCCCTGGCGGCGCTGCTTTTGTGTGCCTGCGCCGCCAGGCTCGACCCTCCTGGGCCGCCCGTGATGCGGCCGACGGAGACGCCGGACGCATTCGTGATGCCGGATGGGATGCGGCTGCCCTATCGCGTCTGGCTGCCAAACGGGCCGCCCAAGGCGGTCGTCCTGGCGCTGCACGGCATGAACGACAGCCGGGACGCGTGGGAAATCCCGGCGCCCAATTTCGCCGCCGCCGGGATCGCGATTTATGCGCCGGACCAGCGCGGCTTCGGTGCCACCGTGACACGCGGGTTCTGGCCGGGCACTCAGGGCCTCGTGGACGACGCGCGGGAGATGACCCGCTTATTGAAGGAGCGTTATCCGGGCGTGCCGGCGTTCCTGATGGGCGAGAGCATGGGAGCCGCCGTGCTGATGGTGATGGCGACGGAGCCGCATGCGCCAAAAGTCAACGGTTACGTGCTGGTCGCGCCGGCGGTTTGGGGGCGGGCCGAGATGAACTTTTTCGAGCGCGGGGTGCTGTGGATCGCGGCTAACACGGTACCAGGTATGCTGCTGGAAAACCGCGGCTATGTGAAAATCACCGCCAGCGACAACCACGATGCGCTGGTTCGGTTGTCGAAGGATCCGCTGACCATTTTCAGCACTCGGGTCGACACGACGCGTGGTCTGGTGGACCTGATGGATGCTGCTCTGGCGTCGGCACCGAAGTTTCGACCGCGATCGTTGTTCTTGTACGGCGGCAAGGACGATCTGATCCCAAAACGAGCGACGATCGCGACGTGGCGTGCTCTACCTAGTGGCGAGGCAACGCTCGCTTATTATCCGGACCACTACCATCTGGCGATGCGTGACCTGGGGCGAGACACGGTGATCGACGATGTGATCGCGTGGATGAAGGATCCAACGGCGCCTTTGCCTTCTGGAGCAGACCGGGCGGCGGAGACGTGGATGAGGGCTGAGGGGGAGTGAGGGAACGTATCTGCGCTTGGAAGGAATTTTAACACGGAGGTCACGGTGAACCACGGTGGGTCACGGAGGATCGTTCCTCATATCAGACAATAAATCGCTGGAGACCGTCCTTGAGGCGAAGCGCATGGAAATTCATTAATAATCCGACGCGGATTCCACTCATGCGGAGATAGGTCAGGAGTTGGGCTTCATGGACCGGAAGCAGTTCGGCAACGGCCTTGATTTCAAGGATGATCGCATTTTTGACCACGATGTCCGCGCGAAAGCCCAGCGGGATCGTTGTCCCTTTGTAAACAACGGGTATCATGACTTCGCGTTCGAACGGAAGGCCGACCCGCTCTAGTTCCAGACACAAGCACGCCGAATAAACGGATCCCAGAAGTCCCGGCCGAATATTCCTGTGCACGTCGATCGCAAGTCCAATGATTTGCTCAGTCAGCGCACGATGTACCAGCACACGCGACTCCGTGAGTTTCACGTGGTCCACCGTGTTCTCCGTGTTGGATCTTAACAATGCATGAACGAAACGAAGATTTTCCGGGTCCCGCTGATGCCATCATCACGGACCTCAACCGGAGCCGGGAATGACCTCGCGCCAGCGGCGAATGATATCATCGCGGATCGCGTTGATCGCCAGCCAGTCGACCGGCATTGCCGTGGCGGCGCGCTCGGGGGTGTTGGCGGTGCGCAGCAACGCACCCTCCGGATAACGGGCCCGCGCGTTGACCGGACCGAGATACATCCGTTCGACCATTGCCTTCTGCGCCTCGATGTCCAGCAAATACGCGATGAGCAGGCGCGCGGCATCGGGTTGGCGAGACCCTTTGACCAGGTTCACCGTCATGATTCGCGAGATCGTTCCCTCTGCCGGAAACGCTACCCCCAGCCGTCCGCCCAACCGATCCGAAAGCAGTTGAGCCGGCATGTTCCAGCCCACACCCAGTCTGGCGGTGCCGTCTCCGACGCAGTGGTAAACGTCTGGCCTCGGATCCCACGACGTGACGCTGGCGGCGAGTTCGCCGATCGCGGTGACACCATCCGTTGCAGCACGTTGCTCGTCGCCACCGCCAAATAGCCGGCCGGCGACGACGGTGAACGCGATGCCCGCGGGATCGGGCGGAGCCGGGACGGCGATCGATTGCTCATCCAACCCGCTCCACAGAGTTTTCCAGGAGGATGGAGGATGGACATGGACGCGATCGAACAACATGACCAGCGGTTCGGTGAAGACCGCCCGCCCGGCGATGCCCGGGAGGGTGGCGAACGGCGCGAGGTCGGCCTGGACCGGCAGCGATCCGGACGGCATCGCCTCCAGGAGACCCTCATCGGTGGCGGCGCGCGCGGCAGCGAACTCCAGCACTACCACATCGATCTCGGGCTGCTCGCGCTGCCGGCGCAACACCGACAGAGCCTGCGTCGAAGAGGGAACAGCGTAGTAGAAAACATCGATGTCACGATGCGCTCGCCCGAACTGGTCAACG
>JBEKGV010000179.1:0-7301 GCA_050012615.1 Acetobacteraceae bacterium
TATACGGGTCGTTTCTGTTGCTTGGGCTCGTGATGCTGCGAACGAGGGCGCCGCGCGTGCATGCGGGCGCCGTGGTCCTGTGCGCGATATTGTTCGGCACACACCCCATGTTTTTGTTCGTCCTCGGCCATCTCTGCGCGGCCTGGCTGGGGAAACCGCCGATGCCGGCGATTGGTGCCAGCGTGCTCGGTGCCATTCTGATCGCGGTCGGCCTGACCATGAGCGCGACCAAAGACTGGGCTTTTCTCGAAGCCGCGCGTGTCGAGATCGCGCGGTACGCACCGGTCGCCGCACCGAACCTGTTTCAGTTCCAGAGCCAATTAGCCGCGACGGCTCTGTTCGGAGGCGTGCTTCTTAGTTCCCACGCGCAACGGTTGCTATCGCGGTGCCGATATCTCGGCCGGTTGTCTTTCAGCATTTATTTGTTGCACTTTCCGATCCTGTTCACCCTGGGCTGCGCGGGCTTCATCGCGTTGGCCAGCGTGTTGCCTCAACCGGCCGCGGTCGCTGTCACATTTATCGGTTTCGCAGCTGTCGTCCTGATCGCCGCGGCTGGCTTCGAGCGTTTGGTCGATCGCCAGGCGGTTCGAATGGGCCGGCTTGTCGATCCGCGTTCCTAACGACCCACGGCGTACCCTTGCATTCCTCGAGGGTTCGCGCCGGCGAACATTTGTCCATCCGGCTCCAGCCGGGCTCCGGACAGCCGGCCCTCGCTCCAGTCGTCGCCTTTGCTCGCGTCGTGGCCGCGGGCGCGCAGATCGTGCAATACGCTGTCCGAGTAACGACCCTCGATGACCACCTTCCCGGGTCGCGCGACCCGCGGCCAGAAGCTGCTTGGCCAATGTTCGGTATGGAACGAAGGGGCATCGATCGCTTCCTGGATGTTCAGGTTATGGTGGACCATGCGCAGGAACATGATCAGCGACCATTGATCCTGTTGCTCGCCGCCCGGGGTTCCGAACGCCATCCAGGCTTTGCCGTCGCGCAACGCGAAACTGGGAGACAGAGTCGTGCGCGGCCGTTTGCCAGGCTCCAGTGAGTTCGGCAGCCCAGGTTGCAGCCAGAACATTTGTCCTCGCGTGCCCATGGGGAAGCCGAGACCCGGAACGACCGGAGAGGATTGCAGCCAACCGCCGGAAGGGGTGGCGCTCACCATGTTGCCGTGCCGGTCGATGACATCGATATGGCACGTGTCCGCACCGATCACGCCCAGTTGGGAGACAGTGGGCTCGCCTGCACCGCCGGTGTCGCCGGAGAGCAATCGGGCGCGAGCCGCGCCTCCCTGGTCCACGGCCGGCGTATAGCCCGCGATCGATCCTGGGCGCAGCGCCATCGATGCGGTGTTGGCGATCAGACCGCGACGTTCGTTGTTATATTTATCGGACAACAGGCCGGCGAGCGGGACATCGCGGAAATTCGGATCGCCATAGTAAGCTTCGCGGTCCGCATAGGCGAGTTTCGCGGCTTCAACGATCGTGTGGACGAACTCGGCGCCGTACGGATCCATCAGGGCGACGTCCAACCCCCGCAACAAGGCGAGTTGCTGAAGGAATACGGGGCCTTGGCTCCACGGGCCACACTTCAGCACGGTATGACCGTGATAGTCGTAAGCGACGGGCTGCTCCACGGTCGCCGACCATCGGGAAAAATCGTCGGCGCTCAGCAAACCGCGATGGCGGCGGCCGGTCACGTCCAGCACTTCAGTACTGTGGAAGAAACGATCGACCGACTCAGCGACGAAACCCTGATACCAGGCGCGCCGCGCGGAGTCGATGCGCGCCTCACGGGATGGACCAGCGGTCTCACGGCACAAACGCTCCCACGTATCGGCCAAGGCGGGACGGGCAAACAGTGTACGCGAGCCCGGTACGGCGCCATGCGGAAGATAGACTTCCGCGGATGTTGTCCACTCCGCCTGGAACAATGGCCGCACACTCTCGATGGTCGCGGCGACGCGCGGCACCAGATGCACACCGTTCCGCGCGTAGCCGAGCGCGAAGGACAGCGCGTCGGCGAATTCCCAGGTGCCCCAGTCGCGCAGCAGAAGGCACCAGGCGTCGAACGCACCCGGCACAACCGCCGGCAGCAGTCCCGTGCCGGGAATCAGATCCAGACCAAGGTCCTGGAACGCTTCGATGGTGGCGGCGCGAGGGGAGGGCCCCTGGCCGCAGATCACGTGCTGGCTTCCCGCTTTCGCATCATGCAAGATGATGGGCGCATCGCCTCCCGGGCCGTTCAGATGTGGCTCGGCGACCTGCAGGACGAACGCCGTGGCGACGGCGGCGTCGAAGGCGTTGCCGCCTCGTTCCAGAACCGCCATGCCGGTGCTGCTGGCCAGCCAGTGCGTGCTGGCGACAACGCCGAAGGTCCCGGCGATTTCCGGGCGAGTGGTGAACATGGTGTGACTCCGGCGTTGCAACAGCGGCCAGCGTAACGCCATGTTCCGCCGGCTCAAAGCCGAGGAGAGGCGGGAATGCTGGTGCTTGTGGTCGGACCGAGCGGTGCCGGCAAGGATTCACTGTTGAAGGCGGCGCGCGAGGTCTTCAGGGATGACGCGCGGATCCACTTCGCGCGCCGGGTCATTACGCGGCCGCCGGACCCCTACGGAGAGGACCATGAAGCGATCACGCCGGAGGACTTCGCGGCGCGCGAGTTCGCGTTGTCCTGGTCCGCGCATGGGTTGCATTATGGGATACCGGCGGCGGCCCTGACCGCTCCGGTCGCGGTCGCCAACGTCTCGCGCGGGGTGATCGCCGAGGCCGCGCTTCGGCACCGCACGCGTGTGATTGAGGTGACCGCGCCGCCTGACGTTCTCGCGGCACGATTGTCGGGGCGCGGCCGGGAAAGCGCGGAGGACATCGCAAGGCGTCTGCTCCGGACGGTAACTTTGCCGGGAGGTGTCGAGGTGGAAACGGTGTGGAACGACGGCATGCTGGCCGAAGGAGTGGAGCGGTTCGTTGCTGCCCTGCGCCGGGTTTTGAACGAGTGCGATTTGAAGTGAGTAACGACTCGGTGCCAGTGAAAAAGCGGCGAGGGGGCTGGAGATGGGTGCCCTTACCCGCGCAGACGCACTCTCTCCGCGATCACGAACGGGCCGCCCGAGTTCATTTGGGTGAACAAACAAATGTCGCTCACAACCCTTTTGGCGCGCAGCGACGGTGCGAAATATCGTTCCGCCGCCGGCCGCCAAATCTCATGCTCTTCGGCCGACAACCGCCGCGTCAATGTCATATGAAAAAACCAGGTCTCCAGCACGTAAGGATATCCGAACCGCGTCAGCATCGCCTCCTGCGCCTCGGTCAGCCTTGCCCGCCGACGCCGGGCGAGTTCCGCGTCCGATGGTTGCGCTCGAAACCTGTCCAGTCCCTCCACGCACGCATCGGCCAGCGCCTGTAACGGACGACAAAACGACGTTTCGCGGAGTGCCAGGAACCCATGCAGGTTGGCCACCGCCAGCGAGGGTAGTTTGAACGGCGCGATCCGGCCAGCCAGTTCGTGCGTCGCCTTTATCAATCCCTCCCACGAGCCCCCATCCGCCAACCGCATCGGCGGTTTCAAGGTCGCGTGGAACCCGTAGCCTCGCGCCTCCGCCGTGACCTCTTCGATCCCGGGAAGCGCCGGCTGAACCACGGCAGCCCCGGATGCCGGGTCCCGGCCCAACCAGGTCGCTCCGGCAACGAACAGAGGATCGTCCTCCCGCGGGCAGTAATACACTCCGACCCGGCCCTCGGGACCGATCAAATCACCCGTTCTCCGCCGCGCCAGACCTGACGGACAACGGGTAGCGTCTCATGCACGCGCACTCGCACCAGATCGGCGCGTTGGCCTCTCGCCAGTTGTCCGCGATCCGGCAATCCGGACAGCGCGGCCGGCCGCGATGTGATCATCGCCACCGCCTCCGGCAATCCCGCCAATCCCTCCCGGGCGCAGCGGAACGCCGCCTCGATCAACGCCGGCGGAACGTAATCCGATGCGAACACATCGACCCAACCCGACCGCAACAAATCCGCCGCGGCGATGTTTCCCGAATGCGAACCGCCCCGCACCAAATTCGGCGCTCCCGCGATCACGTCCATCCCGTTCGCCTTCGCCGCTTCGGCTGCCTCCATCGTGACCGGGAACTCGCTGATGCGAATGCCGTCTCGAGCGTTTTCCTCGATTTCTTCGACCGTGCGGTCGTCGTGACTCGCCAGAGCGATACCGCGGCCGCGGACGCGATCCAGTAATTCGCGGCGGTTCGGTTCCCGCACTCGCGCCCGCTGCTCTTGCAACTCGGCGATGCGGCGATCGACCGTGGCCTCATCGAGGCCGCCCCGCCGCCGCAGGTTCCGGTAAAACTCCAGGTTCGCGTATTGTCCGACGCCTGGGCTGTGATCCATCAGGCTGATCATGCGGACCAATGGATGTTCCGCGATCGATTCAAAACAGGACAGCGTGTCGAGCGCGGGAACTTCGCAACGTAAATGCAGATAGTGTTGCGATTTTAACAACCCCGTGGGGGTCAGCGCATCCAGGTCCTCGACACCATCCCGGAACGTCTGGATGCGCCCGGCATCGAACCCCAGATCGCCGAGGCAAAGCGCGTCCAGGATGGTGGTCACGCCGGCCGCCGCGCATTGCGCGTCATGGGCGACCATCGCCGAGCGCGACGGCCACCGTGCCAGACTGCGAGGCAGCACCTGCCGTTCCAGATTATCCGTGTGAACGTCGACCGCGCCGGGAAGCAAATAGTCGCCATCAAGATCGATCGCGCCCGGAACACGTGAGCGGCCCTTTTCAACAACGGAAATTGTATCGCCGCGCATTACCAGCGTGCCGGCCAGCACCTCATCCGGCAGCACCAGAACGGCATTCGTAAAAATCGTTTCGGGATTCATGCTGCCTCCTGGTAAGGCGCAACCTCGAACAGCCGATCGGCGATTTGATCCCGTACGTCAACGTCGTGACAGATCGCGACGATCGCCGTGCCACTCGCCTTGGCGTCCTGGATCATGCGCACGACGACTGCCCGGTTGTCGGCATCGAGCGAGGCGGTCGGTTCGTCCAACAGCAAGATCGGATGGCCGGCGATGAAACCTCGTGCCAGATTAATACGCTGCTGCTCGCCGCCCGAGAACGTCGCCGGAGGAATGCCGTGCAGCCGTCGCGGGATGTTCAGCGATAGCAGCATCGAAGCGGCCTGCTCTCGCGCTTCGCCGGGGGAGGGACCGCGACCGATCAGCGCCTCGGCCACGATGTCCAGTGCGGGCACGCGGGGCACGACACGAAGAAACTGGCTGACGTATCCGATGGTGGAGTGCCGGACCGCCAGGATCGTGCGCGGGTCGGCACCGGCGATGTCCACGATCCGGCCTTGGTGTTGGACGAGTATCTTGCCGCCGTCGGCACGGTAGTTGCCATACAGCGTGCGCAGCAGCGTCGATTTGCCCGCTCCGGAGGGGCCGGACAGCACGATGCATTGACCCGCCTCGACGGACAGGTCGATGCCACCGAGCACAGGCAGTCGCAAACCGCCGCGAAGATGCAAAGTGAAGCTTTTGGTGAGTCCTTCAGTCCGCAGAAGTGGCACGCTCATGCTTGCAACACCGAACTGACCAGCAATTGCGTGTAAGGATGCCGCGGGTCGTCCAGCACCTGGTCGGTAAGCCCGGTTTCAACGATGCGTCCACGCTGCATTACAGCGATGCGGTGCCCAAGCAGCCGCGCCACCGCGATGTCATGCGTTACGAGCACCACCGCGACACCCAGCCGGGCCACCAGCGACCGGATCAGATCCAACAGGCGCGCCTGCACCGACACGTCGAGCCCGCCGGTCGGCTCATCCATGAACACCAGCCTGGGATGCGTCACCAGCGTTCGTGCGATTTGCAGCCGTTGCAGCATCCCGCCCGAGAATGTCCGCGGCAGATCGTCGATGCGGTCCGCGTCGATCTCCACCTGCTCCAGCCAATCCAACGCCTGGGCCCTTATGTCCCCGTAATGCCGCGCACCCTGAGCCATCAGGCGCTCACCGACGTTGCCGCCGGCGCTGACGTTCATGCGCAGGCTGCGCCGAGGGTCCTGATGCACGAAGCCCCAATCGGAACGTTGCAATGTGCGCAGCATCGGCGCGGGCATACCATGCACGTCGTGCGTCACGCCGTCCGGATCGCGGTACGTCACGGTGCCGCTTTGGGGACGCAGCAGTCCCGACAGCACATTGAGCAATGTTGTTTTACCCGAGCCTGATTCGCCCACGATCGCCAGGATCTCACCCAAATAAAGTTCCATGTCAACATTGAGCAGCGCGGGGATGACGCCGAACGACAGCGTCAGGCCTCGCGCGGCAAGGATGGGATCATCGTTCATGCCGCTCCTCGCCGACGCTCGCAGTGGTCGGTGTCGGAGCAGACGAACATTCGCCCGCCGCGGTCATCGGTGATCACCTCGTCTTTGTAGGAATCAATCGCCCCACACAGTCCGCACGCCTGATGCGCATTGATCGGCCGGAACGGATGATCGTCAAAGTCGAGCGATCGCACATCGGTCCAGGGCGGGATGGCGTAGATGCGCTTTTCGCGTCCGGCGCCGAACAACTGCAGCGCCGGCATCATGTTCATCTTCGGATTA
This sequence comes from Acetobacteraceae bacterium, assembly GCA_050012615.1. Lineage (GTDB taxonomy): Bacteria > Pseudomonadota > Alphaproteobacteria > Acetobacterales > Acetobacteraceae > Rhodopila. The sequence goes on from JBEKGV010000179.1 coordinate 6,610, forward strand.
TCGAAAGCCGGGATCGGACTGGGCGACATCAGATAACGATCGTTGACCATGACGGGATAGTCGTAACTGATCGAAATTTGTCCCAATCGGGCAATGTCCTCGTACAGCTTCACGTGCATCAGTCCATAGTCCGAAAGCGCGTGCATGCGTTTCGTTTCGACCCGGCTCGGCTCCAGCCGATATAAAGGTTCCGGCTGAGGAACCTGGTAAACGATGATCTGGTTCTCAAGCAGCATTTCTTCCGGAATCCGGTGGCGGGTTTGAATGACCGTCGCCTCGGCCGTGTGCGTGGTCGTTCGAACACCTGAAGTACGTGCGAAGAAATGCCGGATCGAGACCGCGTTCGTCGTATCGTCCGCACCCTGATCGATCACCTTCAGCGTATCGTTCCGTCCAAGGACGGACGCCGTGACCTGGATGCCGCCGGTGCCCCAGCCATACGGCAACGGCATCTCGCGTGAGCCGAACGGCACCTGATGCCCGGGCACCGCCACCGCCTTCAGCAGCGCACGGCGGATCATCCGCTTGGTCTGCTCATCCAGGTAGGCGAAGTTGTATCCGTGCATCATTCCGCGGCCTCCGCGAGCGGCGCGGCTTCGGCGCGCATGCGGCGCACGCTTTCCAGCTCGCTCTGGAAATCGACGTAATGCGGCAGCTTCAGGTGCTCGACGAAGCCGGTCGCCTCGATATTG
>JBEKGV010000180.1:0-7298 GCA_050012615.1 Acetobacteraceae bacterium
ACGGAGCGGCGGAAGAAGGCACGCCGTTCATTCCGCCACACGGCACACGACAGATCGCTTTCATCCCGAAGCCCGCCGGATTGCGCTATGTGCATTCTCACGTCCGGGCGGGAGCGGACCTCACGCGCGGGACATTCTCGGGTCAGGCGGCGCCGGTTTATATCGAGCCCAGACTGAATGCCGGCGCTTATGATCGAGAAGTCTTCCTGGTGCTGAAGGAGTTCAATCCGAGTCTGACCCAGACCGGCGACATGGACGAGGATTTTCTCGCCGGCGAACCGCTCCGGGAACTACGGGCGATTGGCGCCGCCGATGACGCGAAGAGCCAGGGTTGGCCGCGAGGGTACGAACTCGGCTATGAACTGTTCAGCATCAATGGAAAACTTCTGGGCATGGGCGACCCGATCCGCGTGCGCCAGGGCGAGCGCGTTCTGTTCCACATCGTGAACGCCAGCGCGACCGAGAACCGAAGCCTCGCGTTACCGGGCCATGTTTTCCGCGTCGTGGCGCTGGATGGCAATCCTGTACCGACCCAGGCCGAGGTTCCGGTCCTTTGGTTCGGTACCGCGGAACGTATTTCGGCGATCGTCGAGATGAAGCATCCGGGCGTCTGGGTGATGGGCGATCTCGCTGACGACGATCGCGGTCACGGCATGGGCATCGTCGTCGAATACGCAGGCCGGACCGGCAAACCGGTGTGGGTGACACCGAAGCCGTTCCTGTGGGACTATACGCTGTTCGGGACATCGACCGCGCCGGCCACGCCCGAGGAAACGATCGAAATGATGTTCGAGATGCATAATGCCGCGGCGGGTGGCTTCAATCTGTGGACCATCAACGGCGAGGCGTTCTCGATGGACGCCATGCGGCCGATGTTTCAGCTGCATGAAGGGCGCCGCTATCGTTTGAAGTTCCGTAATGGCACTGACGACATTCATCCGCTGCATCTACATCGTCACAGCTTCGAACTGACACGGGTCGCCGGCAAGGCGACCTCGGGTGTCATCAAGGACGTCGTCATGTTGGGCGGCTTCCAGGAACTGGAGGTCGATTTCACCGCCGACAATCCCGGCCGAACGCTGTTTCATTGCCACATGCAGCAGCATATGGATTTCGGCTTCATGGCGCTGTTCGATTACGTTTAGTGATCTTTCATGATGACTTGTATGTCCCGCGAAGAGACAGGCCGAACCGGAGGAGATTAATCCATGCGACGCCGCCGCCTGATAGAATCCGCCCTCGCCGGGACCGCCGCCCTCGCCGCACCCCGGCGGGCGCGCTCCGAGAACGCCAAAGTCTTGAAATTCATTCCTTCCTCCGATCTGACCACCCTCGACCCGGTGTTCACCACCGCCTCGGTGACCCGCTGCCACGCGCTGCTGATGTTCGACACATTGTATGGCATGGACAACGACTACGCGCCGCACCCGCAGATGGTCGCCGGCCACGTCGTGAGCGAGGACGGACTGCAATGGGATCTTACCCTCCGCGAGGGGTTGCGTTTTCACGACGGCACCCCTGTCCTCGCGCGCGACGCGGTCGCCAGCATTCAACGGTGGTGGCGGCGCGATGCGTTCGGCGCCGTGCTCGCGACCCGCACCGATGAGATTTCCGCGCCATCCGACAGCGTCATCCGCTTCCGGCTGAAAAAATCTTTTGCGCTGTTGCCTGACGCGCTGGCGGTCATCATCAGCGTGCCGGTCGTCATGCCCGAGCGGATCGCTCGCACCGATCCATTTAAGCAGGTCACCGAAATGATCGGCAGCGGGCCGTTTCGCTTCAAGGAGGATGAGCGTGTCGTCGGCTCCCGCGTGGTTTACGAGAAATCTTCTGCCTATGTTCCCCGTCCGGACGGCAAAGCGGAATTCACCTCCGGACCGAAAATCGCGCATTTCGATCGGATCGAATGGACCGTGATGCCCGACCCCGCGACGGCGGCGGGCGCTCTCGCCGCGGGTGAGTTCGACTGGTGGGAGAATCCGGCGCTCGATCTGGTTCCGCAACTTAAACGGGATGCGAACCTGACAGTGACCGTGAAGGACCGAAGCTCCGCCACCGGCATCATGCGGTTCAACGAGTTGTTTCCGCCGTTCAACAATCCGGCGATCCGCCGGCTGATCGTTTCCGCGGTGAACCAGTCGGAATTCATGGCGGCCGTCGCCGGTGGCGTACCGGACCTCACCCGGGACCGGGTCGGACTCTTCGTTCCGGGCACGTCGATGGCGAGCGAGGCGGGTCTGGAGAACATCGGCAGCGTGAAGGATCCCGCCACGCTGCGAAATGCCTTGAAGCAAGCCGGCTACAACGGCGAGACGATCGTCGTCCTGATGGCGGCGGACTCTCCGACGCTGAGCGCGCTCTCACAGGTAGGCGGAGATTTGCTGAGCCGGATGGGATTTCACGTCGATATGCAAAACCTCGACTGGGGCACGGTGCAGCAACGACGCGCCAGCATGGAGCCGATCGCCAAGGGCGGCTGGCATATCTTCTTCACCTTCCAGACCAGCACGCAAAACATTACTCCGGCGGCGGCGACCTCGCTGCGCGCGGACGGCAAAGGCTGGTACGGCTGGCCGGTCGATCCCAGGATGGAAGCTTTGCGCGACGCCTGGTTCGATGCCCCGGACCTGGCGGCTCGGCAGCGCATCAGCCGCGACATCCAGGTTCAGTTCTTTCGAGATCCGTCCTACGCGCCGCTCGGCCTGTACTTTCAGCCGACCGCGTTCCGCAACGATCTGCGGGATATTCGCGACGGCCTGCCTCAGTTCTATGGCGTCCGGCGCGTTTGAGCACATGCCGGATTTCGTTACGGCCGTGACAGAAGTGGCAGCTTCTCGCGCATTTGAATCCGCATCGCCTCGTCCAGCAGAAAATGGACCCGCAGCATCCCGTCGTTGACGGCGACCACCCAGCAGGACACCGGCTTATCGAGCAACCCCGACAGCCATATCTCGTCGCCGTTCTTCAATCGGGTTGGCCACGGCGGCGGTACCGGAACGTGCAATCCATGGATACGAATCGCGGCTCCGCTCCGCGATATGTTGGTCACCAATGCCGCCACCGGCGCCACCCCCGTGCGGCTGAGCGAAACCGCGAGGTCGACGTCATGGCGCGCCGCGCTCCGCCGTTCACGCGATTTCACCGCGGCGCCGGCGAGTTCAGTTGGACGGTGCCGCAGCCGTTTTAGCAGCGTGACCAGCAACTCAGTTGACCTTTCCTTGCTGAGCGAACTCATCGGTTGCCCCCACCGCGAACGTCAAGAGATTTTTTTGTCATGGCCTCTCGTTATTGGGGCGATCCTCCGAAGCCAATCGACAACAAGTACTACTCAGGTGGTGCGGAACTCTCGATGAGCCATTCGATGTTTCTCTGGTGTTACATCAATCGAAGCGAATTCGAAGCGATTTCCGGTTTAGACCGGCAGCGCCTGATATTGTATCCCATGGAATCACCGAGCGCACGGGGCGCAATGCGCGGCACACCACGAACCGGAGGTTTGGCCAGTGTCCATCGGCAGTATCATGTCATACTCATGGACCCCACCGTCGCAGCCGCAATCTGGCAACGGTGCCGGTTGGGGGCCATTCCCCACACCCGGCCCCGACGCAGCCAGCACCTCAGGGCCGGCATGGTCCGCGGCAGGAACGAGTACCACGGCCGCCGGCGCATCCGATACGTTTCAGCAATTGGCGGCGGACATCCAGGCGGTCCTTGTGCAGGGCCAGGCCGGCACCACTTCCAACACCACCGGAACAAACCCGACAGCGGGAACAGCCACCACCGATCCCGCGCAGACTCTCGCGGCGGACCTCCAATCGGCTTACACCCAGATGCAGAGCAGTCAGGCAGCGAGCGACCCGGCAACGAGCGACCCGGCCACGCAGACCCAAAGTCCGACACAAGGCCAGCCGCAACACCATCACCATCGTCATGGCGGCGGTGCCTCGGCCGCGACGAGTCCGAGCGACGGAACATCGACGGCCACACCGATGGGTCCGTCGGGCACTGCCAGTGTCCAAAGCATCTCACAGGTCTTCGCGGCCGACTTCATGCAAATCCTGCAGGCATATGGCAGCCAGGCCACCGCCTCGACCACGCCCCCGCTAACCGCGTAACCAGGCTCGCCACATCGCCGGAGGAACTGAGGTAGCGGCGCCGATGCATCGGCACTGTCTCTCATTCGTCATTCTCGAGACCTGGCCCGGGCCTCCGTGGCGGCACGATGATTCGATCAGCCGATCGATCCCCCGCCTCAACAGTCCACGACATTCAATGAGAAACTTTTTTTAACTGATCGGAACAGAAGGGCGCCTGTAACTTCCGGTATCTCATCGTAACGCCTCCGGTAGAATGCTGGCATCGTAATAAGCCGCGAAAAAAGTTTGGGCAGTCAAAATGATAATGTCACAATCTCAGGCTCCCGCCGCGTCATCGCCGGCGGGCATGGACCCAGGCGTCTCGTCTTGCCTCACAGTTCAGCCGGGCATGACCGCACTTCTCGACAGTTGTGACATCGATCAGGCGGCCAACCTCGAACTTCGAACTTCCGCCGGATACGCTCAGCCACAGACCATCAGTCTGTTCCGGCCCGATCCGCCGAGGCGGCGCACCCGCCAGGAAGACATCGAGTTCATTCTACGTCCGCGCCAACTGACGACACGAGATATCGCGCTGCTGCCTGGCGGAGCGGTGACGATCCGCGGACCCGATGCCATCCTGGTCTGCGACCCCGCCGAGGCCATCAGCTTCAATGCAACGGAGGCTCACCGTTTACATCGCGGCCTTGCTGCCCGAGTGGACGTTTCGACACTGTCGCATACCGCCAAAGGTATCGTGCTTTCCGCGCGCGTCCCCAAACTGCTGCCGCCACAAGCGGTCACTATCGCGCCGGACGCAACGAAGTCGCCGATCCGAACCCCGTTCACCGGCCCGGTTTTGATCCAGTGGGGCATCCGAGGCGCCGTCGCCTGGCCGCTTGTCACCGCGCCCGCCGCATTCGCCGTGGCCGCCAGCATCGCCGCCTCGCCACTGGTCCGAAGCGGATCAGGTTTGATCAACAGCATCTCAGCCATCGCCTCGGACTCCTGGTACGCCGAGGATGCGGAAGCTCGGTCTCGATTGATCGCGCCCGCTCTCGCCGAACATCTGAACGACACGCTCGCGGCCTCGGATCCGCGGCTCGATCTGATGGCCGCGTTCATGGAGGGAAGCGACGGCCTTGTTCGGCGGATCGGCGAAATGCTCGGTATGCTGCCGTCCTGTTTCCTGCCGGATCCGGCCGCCATCCCGGGTGCTCCGCCCGCCGCCTGGCGGCACGGAATCGCTCACATTTTCAACGCCGCGGACAATCTGGCGCTGCTCGGTTTGGACCGCATGCTCGCGCCGATCGCGACGATCCATGCCTTGCGAGACCTCATCGACGATGCGGAATTGCTCGCTTTCGACGACGACGGCGCACCGCTACCTGGCAGCCCAACTCCTCTGCGGAGCGATACCGCCATGTTGCTTGCCCGAAACATCGCAGCCCATGGTCGACTGGGCCTTGCCATACCGACGCCGGCCTCACCTGTCGACCTATACGCTTTGGCGCACGACGCCGCCGGCGTGACCGGCAGCCAAATTACCGCGATCGCACCCTGTTGGGGCTTTTGCCATCGCATCGACACCGACGGCGAAGAGTGTGGCAACGCCGGTTGGTTCGGAATGGGCGCCGGCCTCGATGAGATGGATGTGCCGCTCGCCGATTTCGAGCATCGTACTTAGTTTGGCGATGGCGACCGCGACGAGATCATCGGACTGGGTCGAATGCCAGCGGTGAGTCAGAGTGCGCCGGCGCCGGTCGCTCCCGTGCCGCCGCCGCCATCAACCACTCAACAGCAAAATCACGCCGCGGCCGACAGTTTCGAGGCCATGGTCGCCCCCGCGGCCACGCCCGCAACCGCGACAGCCAGCAATGGCACCAGGTCCGGCAACAATCCAGACGGGCCCGCACCGAAGCAGACCGCGGGGCAGGAAAATGCGGTACCGGAACAAGTCACCTCGCGGATCGTCGGGGCCGCGGCGGCGAAGCCGGCCCAGACCGTGCAAAACGCCGCTGTTCTCTCATCCGCGGCAGCGGAGACCGAAACCGCGGTGACGGACCCGCCCCCTCAGACACCGGCCGCCACTTCGACAAAGCCACTCCCCGGACAACCCGCTTCGCCGCGAGAGACGAAGCGGCAGCCGAACGCGCCTCAAGGGCAGACGGCTCCGTCGCAACCCGCTTCAACTCAGGCCGCGACGACACAGGCCATCCCCGCGCAACCAGTCCGAGCGCAAACAAGCCAGGCGGAAGCAAGCACGGAACAATCCGCGCCGTCGCCAGCAACCCAAAAGCAAACCGTTCCGACGCAGCCGGCTTCGCCGCAACCCAGCCCAGTACACACGACCCTGGCGCAAGCAGACACGCAGCAAGCGGTGCCGGCGCAGCCTGATGTCCCGCCACCGTCCGCCGCACAGGTACCGACTGTGGTGCCAACCGCGGACGCAACGAAACCGGCCTCGGGCCAGGCAGCCCAGAGCGCCTCGGGCAAACCCGCTCGCCGCGCCGGCGACGACGGCCCGTCAGCCGCGGACAACTCATCGTGGTCCCGCAACGAACAAGCGGGCACCGCGGGAACAGTCCCTGTCGCGGCGGCCGATGCGTCAGCGAGGCCACAGCCCGACGCAGGCCAACCCGCCGACCGAACGTCACCGGAGCCAATTCCAGGTCAGACAGGCTTCACCGCCGGCGGAACCGACGCAGTGACATCCTCCATCGATGTCGCCGCTCCGCAACTGACATCAGCCGCCGCCATTCAACCGGACATGCCGGCGACCAGCCCAAACACCAGCGCGGGTGAACAGGTCGCCGTCCACGTCGCCGCGGCCCTGCAGGACGGTAGCAGAACGATCACGGTCGAACTGCACCCCGCCGAGCTCGGCCGCGTGGAGATTCGTCTCTCCTTCGAATCGGGCAGTCTGAACGTGCAGATGACGGTCGATCGTCAGTCGACCTTCGAGGCGTTCTCGCGCGATCGCGGCGGACTGGAACAGCAACTGGGTCAGGCGGGAGTCGATCTCGGATCCGGCGGGTTAGACCTTCGCCTCGGGCAGCAATCCGATCAATCGGAAAGCAACACAAGTGGTGGAGGCGCACCGGCTCCCCGTGCCGCCGCACCCACGCCGGCCCCATCCACGACGCCAACCACAACGTGGGTTGGCAACGGTTTGATCGACATCCTCGCCTGAACCCGGACCAAAAGGATTTCATCATGAGC